>CBFGOS010000022.1:0-15330 GCA_965650425.1 uncultured Lysobacter sp.
GCCGGCACCTGGGGCCTGCACAAGCTGGTCGCATTCTGGGATGACAACAAGATCTCCATCGACGGCAACACCGACGGCTGGTTCACCGACGACACCCCAGCGCGCTTCGAGGCCTACGGCTGGAACGTGATTCGTGGCGTCGATGGCCATGATGCCGTCGAGATCAAGACCGCGATCGAAACCGCGCTGAAGTCCACCGACAAGCCGACCCTGATCTGCTGCCGCACCACGATTGGCTTCGGTTCGCCGGCGAAGGCGGGCAAGGAATCCAGTCACGGCGCGCCGCTGGGCAAGGACGAAGTGGTCGCCACGCGCGATGCTTTGAACTGGCCGCATGCCCCGTTCGAGATCCCGCAGGCCATCGCCGATGGCTGGCGCGCGGGTAACGCCGGCCTGGTCCGCGAGGACCAGTGGAACCGCGTGTTCGACCGCTATGCCCAGCAGTACCCGGAACTGGCCGATGAACTGGTGCGCCGTTCGCACGCCGAGTTGCCGGCCAACTTCATTGCCGATGCCGATGCCTACATCGCCAAGCTGCAGGCGGAGGGCCCGGTCGTGGCCTCGCGCAAGGCGTCGCAGATGGCCATCGAGGCCTACGCGCCGCTGCTGCCGGAACTCGTGGGCGGTTCGGCCGACCTGGCGCACTCCAACCTGACGTTGTGGAAGGGCAGCAAGTCGGTCGCGACTGACGATCCGAACGCCAATTACATCTACTTCGGCGTGCGCGAATTCGCGATGACCGCGATCAGCAACGGCCTGAGCCTGCATGGTGGCTTCATCCCGTACGACGCCACCTTCCTGGTGTTCAGCGATTACGCGCGCAACGCAGTGCGCATGAGCGCGCTGATGGCCGCGCAGGCCATCCACGTCTACACGCATGACTCCATCGGTCTGGGCGAAGACGGCCCGACCCACCAGCCCATCGAGCACCTGGCCAGCCTGCGTTACATCCCGAACAACGATGTGTGGCGCCCGTGCGATGCGGTGGAGTCGGCCGTGTCGTGGAAGGCCGCCATCCAGCGCGTGGACGGCCCGAGCTGCCTGGTGTTCTCGCGCCAGAACCTCGCGCACCAGCCGCGCAGCGCGCAGCAGGTGGCCGACATCGCACGCGGTGGTTACGTGCTCAAGGACAGCGTCGGCGCGCCGGACATCATCCTGATCGCCACGGGTTCGGAAGTCGGGCTGGCCACGCAGGCCGCCGAGCAACTGGGCGACAAGGTGCGCGTGGTGTCGATGCCGTCGACCGACGTGTTCGACCGCCAGGACGCCGCCTACCGCGAAGCCGTGCTGCCCAGGGCCTGCCGCAAGCGCGTGGCCATCGAAGCCGGCGTCAGCGACTTCTGGCGCAAGTACGTGGGCCTGGACGGCGCGGTGATCGGCATCGACGAGTTCGGCGCCAGTGCGCCAGCGGAGAAGCTGTTCGAAAAGTACGGCTTCACCGTAGAGAAGGTGGTCGAGGCAGCCAAGGCGCTTTGACCAACCTGCTGCCGGGGAGAACGAAGACGGGACCCGCGGGTCCCGTTTTCATTGGTGCTGACCGGCGCGGCGTTCAGCGGGGCTTGCTGTACCAGAGGGCGTTGACGATGATCCAGCGCTCGCCGAAGCGGCCCATGTGGAAGTAATCCACGAACCACGGCGTCTCCACGCGCACCGCCGCCGCGTTGCCGGCGACGTCCAGCACGCGGCAGGTGCGGTTCCACTGCTCCCGTGGCGTCTTCAACACGCCCTGCCGGGTGAGTGCCACCAGTTCCTCCTTGCCCATGCGGCGAAGGCCAAGCCGCTCGTCTGGCGTTTCGCCAATGACCCCGCGCTTGGCGAGGTCAGGATGCAGCGCGCGCGCGACGCGTTCGGGGTTCGCTTCCAACTGACCATCGACGTAGTCGAAGCACGTGGCCTCGATGGCGGCGATGGTGGCCGCATCGGGCGGCGGCACGGGCACGGGCACGGGCACGGGCACGCCCGCCGCGCCAGTGGCAGTGGCATTGGCAGTGGCAAGCAACAGGGCAAGAACGGACATTGCGACTCCAGGAAAAAGACGTGCGTCCGCACGCCCGGAATGGTCAGGGGAGCCCATCGACGGGACGCGCGGACGCAACGGGGGAATCAAACCCGGGAGAGATGCTGGTTTTCGGCGGGTACGAACGCCCACATCAGTACATAGGCCACGATGCCCGCGCCGCCGGCCAGGGCCATGCCGATGAAGCCGGCGCGCCACAGCCAAGCCGGCACCGGTGTGTACTCGCCGAGCCCCGCGCAGACGCCGCCGACCTGCGCGTGAGTTGTCGCGCGCCGGAGTGCATGCAGGTCCCAAGTGGTGCCCGCGGCTGCGCCCGCACTGCCGGCCTTGGGCATCAGCAGGCTCAGGATCAGGTAGGCCACCACGCCGGCGCCTCCGGCAAAGCACAGTGCAACGAACGCCACGCGCCACATCCAGCTGGGGAGCGGGGTGTATTCGCCAAGGCCGCCGCAGATGCCATCGAGCTGGCGGTCGGTGGAGGATTTGCGCAGTTGTCGCAGGTTCCAGTCCATGGTTGTGTGCCGGTGAGGACCGCAGGGTGCGGCGTTGGAACCATCCTGCTGCGCGCCGCGCCCGCGCCCCAGTGTCGAAAGGCAGGGTGACGTTCGTGACCCGGCGGTCGGGCACATGGTGCCGGTGCGACGCCCGCCCGGGACCTGGGGTGGACTGCATCGCCACGCCCCCCCTGGGCCTGGTGAGGACTCCAGCGCCACGCCGTCTCGTTGACGCTTGACAGATTCGTTTACAAGCGTAATCTCAAATCCGATTACGAGTGTAAACGGAGCGCCCGCGTGCAAATCAGCGAAGCCGAATCGGTTGTCATGGACGTGCTCTGGCGCCGTCACCCCCTCGCTGCCGAGGAAGTGGTCAGCGCGCTGGGCGACGCCCAGCAGTGGCAGGAAGCCACGATCAAGACGCTGCTCAACCGGTTGTTGAAGAAGGGCGCCATCACCGCCGAGAAGGACGGGCGCCGGTACCTGTACGCACCGGTGCTGCGCCGAGAGGACTGGGTGCTGGACGAGAGCGAGAGCCTGCTCGAACGCCTGTTCGGCGGACGGGTTGCACCGCTGGTGGCGCACTTCAGCCAGCACCGCAAGCTGAGTCGCAAGGACATCGCGGAATTGCGCCAGTTGCTCGAGGAGATCGACGATGGAAAGCGTTGAACTGCTGGACAGCCTGATTGAAGCCACGTTGGCCGTGAGTGCGGCGGTGGCGTTGGTGTTGCTGCTGCGCCGTCGGTTGCGCGAGACCTTCGGCGCGCGCGTCGCCTATGCCGCGTGGCTGCTGGTCCCGGCGGCGCTGATCGCGGTGCTGTTGCCGGCCGCGGTGCAGCCGGCGGTGCCGGTGGTCTTAACGCCGACCGGGTCCGCGACCGTGCAGGCCGTCGTGCCGGTGGTCCTCGAAACGCCGCAGGACACCTCGCCGTGGTGGCTGTCCGCATGGGCGCTGGGCGCCGGACTGGTGCTGGCGTGGATGGTGCAGCTGCAACGCCACTTCAGGCGCGCGATGGGGCGCGTCCACAAACGGCCCGATGGGTTGCACGAAGCGACGGCGGTGATCGGTCTGCCCGCCGCCATGGGTCTGGTGCGGCCACGCGTGATCGTGCCCGCCGACTTCGAGCAGCGCTACGACGCCGGCGAGCGCGAGCTGATGCAGGCGCACGAACGCATGCACATCCGCGCCGGCGATCTGCACAGCAACGCCATTGCGTCGGCGCTGCGCTGCGCCTTCTGGTTCAACCCGCTGGTGCACGTGGCGTGGTTTGCGTTCCGCCATGACCAGGAGCTGGCCTGCGACCAGCGCGTGATCGCCCGTTATCCGCATGCCCGCCGCCGTTACGGCGAGGCGATGTTCAAGACCCAGCTGGCCGCGCAACCGCTGCCGCTGGCCTGCCATTGGGGCTTCGGCCACCCGCTCAAGGAGAGAATCGCCATGCTGACTCGACCCCTTCCCTCGCGTGCCCGTCGTATGGGTGGCGCGCTATTGATGACCGCGCTGGCCATGGGCGTGGGCTTTGCCGCGTGGTCGGCGCAGCCAGCCCGCACGGCGGACGCACCCGCACCACAGGCCACGCGCACGCTGCCCAAGGGCCACCTGATGGCCACGATCGAAGCCAGCGTGGGGCCTGGGCAGCACGAGTCCTTCGTCATCGCCAACCCCGCCGGGCAGCCGTTTGCGTTCGCGCTGGGCGAAGGCGCGGACGCCTACCACGTGGACGCGACGATGAAGCCGGTGGGCGGCGACCAGATCCAGTTGGATGCCCTGGTGACCCGGGCCGGCAAGGTGGTTGGCAAACTCAAGGTGGTGGAGGCCGATGGCAAGCAGACGGTGGTCCAGACCGCTGAGCATTCGGGAGGAGGCGCAGGCGAGGGCCTGAAGCTGGCAATGACCCTCACCGCGCGCGGCGAATTGCCGGTGCCGCCGGCGCCGCCCGCGCCGCCGATGTCTCCGTCGAGCCTGCCACCGCCGCCCGCGCCACCGGCTCCGCCTGCGATGGCCGGAAAGCGTGACCTCCCCGCGCCGCCGGCACCGCCTGCTCCGCCCGCGCCCGCTGCGAACGTCGCGCCGCTTCCCCCGCTTCCGCCGGTACCGCCCGCAGAAGGCGTGCAGATCCAGAAGAAGCGCGTGATCGTGCGCGAGGCCGTCGAAACGGAGGGTGGACCGCACACGCAACGGCAGTCCCGCCTCCGCATCGAGGGCGCCGAGGCGACCTTCGTAGGCGCGTGGGAACCTGCGCAGGCTGACGGCACCCGGGTGTGCAACGGCACCGTGCAGGCGGACAACATCCGCCGTCACTTCACCTGCGTCGCCGAGCAGAAGGAAGCGGCGCCGCACTGAGTCCGTTGCGGCGAGGGGCGGCCGATAGCGTGGGAACGGCCGCTGCGTGGGACGGGATCGAGGCCCGCGACGGGCCTCGGGTCACAGCCCCTCGGCCGGCGTCTCCACGCGCAGCGGCGTGGTGAGGTGGCGCCGCCCATGGGCATCTTCCGCCGGCAGGCGCCCACCGCGGATGTTCACTTGCAGTGACGGGTACAGCAGGTTGGGTGCGGGCAGGGCGGCATCGCGCGCATGTCGCGCTTCCGCGAACGCCTCAAGGGACGTGTCGCCATCAAGCATCCGGTTGTCCCGCTTCTGTTCGCCCACGCTGACGCTGGCCCGGCGCTCACGCCCGGCAGGCGGGTAGTCGTGGCACATCCACAGCGTGGTCTCGTCGGGCATCGCGTAGAAGCGCTGGATCGAGGCATACAGCTGATCCACGCTGCCGCCGGGAAAGTCGCAACGCGCGGTGCCGATGTCGGGCGCGAAGATCGTGTCACCGACGAAGACGTTGCCGTCGATGCGGTAGCTGAGGCTGTCGGCGGTATGGCCGGGCGTGGCCAGCACTTCTATGCGCAGCGCGCCCGCCTCGATGACGTCGCCATCGTCCAGCAGGGCATCGAACGCGTCGTGCAACGCCGGGTCATCGGTGGTCAGCTGGAACAGGTCGGCGAAGTGCGCCTGCACCGAGCGGATGCCGTGCCCGATCGACACCGGTGCGCGGGTGCGTGCACGCAGAAAGGCAGCCGACGTCAGGTGGTCGGCATGGGCATGCGTCTCCAGGATGCGGTGCACGGTCAAACCCTGCTCCACCACGTACGCCAGCAGGTGCCGGGCGCTTTCCGTGGCAATGCGACCGGAGCGCGCGTCGTAATCCAGCACCGGGTCGATCACGACCGCATCGGTACCGCGGTGCACGACGTAGGTCCAGGTGCCGGTCGCATCATGGAAGAACGGCTCGATATGCAGTGCTTCGCTCATCACGCTCCCTCGCACAGTGGGCGGTCGTCCGCGCAGTAGATGCCATGCAGCGTGTCGATGATGCGCTGTGCAGGACCCTCCGCCAGTGAATAGTAGATGGTCTGGGCTTCGCGGCGGGTGCGCACCAGGCCGTCCTCGCGCAGTACCGCCAGGTGCTGCGACAGCGCCGGCTGGCTGAGCGCCAGGCGGGCGTTGAGCTCACCCACCGAGCGTTCGCCTTCCACCAGCAGGCACAACAGCATCAGCCGGTTCTCGTTGCCGAGCGCCTTCAGCAGGCGCGCGGCATCCGAGGCATGGGCACGCATCGACTCGGGGTCGATGGCGGGAGGCGAAGGGGATTTGCGGGATACGGCCATGGTGCGGGTCAACGTTGCGTAACGGGCAATCCGGCGTTGGCCCACTCCGTGATGCCGCCGGCAATGGAGCGCACGTCGGTAAAGCCCATGCGCTGCAGGTTGAGGGCGGCGAGCGCGGAGCGGCCGCCGGTGCGGCAGTACACCACGATCGGCTGCGCCTTGTGTGAGAGCGCTGGGTCGCTGACGTTGGCGACCGCAGGGTGGGCGTCGACCTGGAACTCCAGCACGCCACGCGGAATGTTGACTGCACTGGCGATGTGACCGGTTTCGAATTCAGCCGGCTCGCGCACGTCGATCAGGACGGCGCCTTGGGTGTCGGAGGCGAATTGGGTGGGCGTGATCTCGCGGATCTGGCAACGGGCATCGGCAACGAGGTCGGCGGCGGTCAGGGCCATGGGGCGGGGCTCCGGTCAGGTGGGGTGGAGTCAATATATCAATTGACGCTAATATAAGGTAGGTCTAATGTAGTGTCCGTGAACCGTCGCGCCGCGACGGAATCGGGCTCCGGACGGAGGCAGGTCATGGCCAAGATCGTGGTGTTGGGCGCAGGGCTCGGCGGCATGGCCGCCGCGTATGAGTTGCGGGAAACGCTCGGCAAGGGCCACTCGATCAGCGTGGTCGGCCTTGGCGACCGGTTCAGTTTCACGCCATCCAACCCGTGGCTGGCCGTGGGCTGGCGGACGCCGGACGCCATCACGTTGCCGGCCGGCGAGTACCTGGCACGCAAGGACATCGGCTTCCACGCCTCGGGCGCTCAGCGCATCGATGCCGACGCGCGGCAGGTGCATACCGGTGCGGGCGAGGTGCTGGATTACGACTACCTCTTGATCTGCACCGGCCCCAAGCTGGCTTTCGATGAAGTGTCCGGTACCGGGCCGGACGCCGGGCACACCCAGTCCGTGTGCACCACGCCGCACGCCCAGCACGCCTGGGAGGCGTACCAGGCCTTCGTGCAGGACCCCGGCCCGATCGTGATCGGCGCAGTGCAGGGCGCCAGTTGCTTTGGCCCCGCTTACGAGTTCGCGATGATCCTCGACGCCGACCTGCGCAAGCGCAAGATCCGCGACAGGGTGCCGATGACCTTCGTCACCAGCGAACCGTACATCGGCCACATGGGCCTGGGCGGCGTCGGTGACTCCAAGGGGCTGATGGAGTCCGAGATGCGCCAGCGCCACATCCGCTGGATCACCAACGCCAAGGTGCAGGAAGTGCGCCCCGGCGAGGTGGTGGCGGTTGAACACGATGCGCAAGGCCAGCCGCTCAAGGAGCACGTGCTGCCGTTCAAGTATTCGATGCTGTTGCCCGCTTTCAAGGGCGTGGATGCGGTGGCGGCGGTGGAGGGCCTGTGCAATCCGCGCGGCTTCGTCATCGTCGACAAGCACCAGCGCAGCCCGAAGTTCCCGCAGATCTTCGCAGCAGGCGTATGCGTGGCGATCCCGCCTGTTGAGCCTACGCCGATTCCGACGGGCGCGCCCAAGACCGGTTTCATGATCGAGTCGATGGTCACCACCATCGTGCGAAACATCGAGGCCGAACTGCAGGGCAAGCCCGCCACTTACGAAGGTACGTGGAACGCCGTTTGCCTGGCCGACATGGGCGACACCGGCGCCGCATTCGTGGCACTGCCGCAGATCCCGCCGCGCAACGTCACCTGGACCAAGGTCGGCAAGTGGGTGCACCTGGCCAAGATCGCCTTCGAGAAGTACTTCCTCTTCAAGATGCGCAACGGCACCTCCGAGCCGATCTACGAGAAGTACCTCATGGGCCTGCTCGGCATCGAGCGGCTCAAGAACGGCGGCAAGTAAGCCGCGTCCCCCTCACCACTTCTTCTCCCTACACCTCATCCCCAGGAGCACCCCCATGAGCCTCGACCGCGCCATCATGGCCTTTGCCGGCGTCATGATCCTCATCAGCATCGCGTTGACCAAGTTCGTGCACCCCAATTTCTGGTGGTTCACGGCGTTCATCGGCGCCAACCTCTTCCAGTCGGCGTTCACCGGCTTCTGCCCGGCCGGCATGGTCATGAAGAAGCTTGGCATTGGCCGCAACGCCACCGGCAGTTGCTGCAACTGACCGTTCCCCGCGCGACCTGCCGTTCCGCAAGAAGCGGGCGGCCCCATCCCCACGGATTGTCATTTCGATGAAGCCCCTGCGTATCACCCTGATTGCCTCCGCATTGCTTGCCCTGGTGGCCTGCGGCCATGAACCCGCCGCTCCAAAACTGCCGCCGTTGCCGTCGTTGCAGACCCTGACCGTCGGCGCCGGTGCCGATACCGCCGGGCGCAGCTGGGACGGTGTGGTTGAGGCCGTCCAGCAGGCCGACCTGACGGCGCAGACCGCGGGCCGCGTCACGGTGGTCAACGTGGACGTCAACGACCGCGTTGCCAAGGGCGATGTGTTGGTCAGGCTGACCGCCGTGGAGCAGCAGGCCGGTGCCAACACCGCGCGCGCACAGCTGCGCGCGGCCGAGGCAGCCGCGGCCGAAGCCGAAGCCAACTACCGGCGCTTCGCCGCATTGGCCGGCGGGCAGTACGTGTCGCGCGCGCAGATCGACCAGGCGCGCGCCGCCCGCGACAGTGCCATCGCCGCACGCGATGCGGCGCGCGCGCAGGTCGCGCAGGCCAGCCAGCAGACCGAATACACCGTGGTACGCGCGCCGTTCGCCGGCGTGGTCAGTGCGCGTCGCGTGGAGCCGGGCGAAAGCGTGGCACCGGGACAGCCGTTAATGGCGGTCTACGCCCCAGGGGCGTTGCGCATCGAGGTGCAGGTGCCGCAGTCGGAGGCCGAAGCCATCCGAACCGCCGACCGCGCGCGCGTGGCCCTGGCGGACGGCCGCACGGTCGATGCCGCGGACGTTGTCGTGTTCCCCGCCGCTGATCCGTCCACGCATAGCGTGGGCGTGCGCGTCACCTTGCCCGACATGGCCAAGGCACCCGCGCCCGGCGTGACCGCCAAGGTCTTGTTCCCGATTGCCGCCGCGCCGAATGCCGGGGTGGTCAGCATTCCCGACAGCGCGCTGGTCCAGCGCGGCGAAGTGAGCGGCGTCTATGTCATCGCCGGCAACCGCATCGCACTGCGCCAGGTCCGCCTCGGCCAGCGCAGTGGCGACCGCGTCGAAGTGCTGGCCGGTTTGAAGGCGGGCGACGTGGTGGCGGCTGATCCGGTGGCGGCGGTGCAGGCCCTGGCCGCGCAGCGCAAGGCCGTGGAGGGCGGCAATGACTGAGCCGCGCAACCGCTTCGGCCTATCCGGGCGGTTGGCCGCGGCGTTCCAGGCCAACCCGCTCACCCCGATCCTCGCGATCATGGGTCTGCTGCTCGGCCTGGTGGCCGTGCTCATCACCCCGCGTGAGGAAGAACCGCAGATCGACGTGACGATGGCCAACGTGTTCGTGCCGTTCGCCGGTGCGAGCGCGCGCGATGTCGAGCAACTGGTCAGCACGCCGCTGGAGCAGAAGCTATCGGAGATCGAGGGCGTCAAGCACGTCTACTCGGTCAGCCGCCCGGGTATGGCGGTGCTGACGGTGGAATACACGGTGGGCGTGGAGCGCCAGCCGGCCATCGTGCGGCTGTACAACCAGGTCTATTCCAACCAGGACTGGCTGCCGCCCGGCATGGGGGTGGGCCAGCCGCTGATCAAACCCAAGGGCATCGACGACGTGCCGGTCATGGCGCTGACGTTGTGGACCGACGATGCGCAGCGCGGCGCCACTGAACTGACCGAAGTCGCGCACTCGCTGGAAACCGAACTCAAGCGCATTCCGGGCAGTCGCGACGTCTACACCATCGGCGCGCCCGATCGCGTGGTGTCGGTGACGCTGGATCCGGCCAAGCTGGCCAGCTACGGACTCACCGTGGCCGATCTCGGCCAGGCCCTGCGCGCCGCGAACGCGGTGCAGCAGGTGGGCGAGCGCGTGGGCAGTGGCGCGGCCGTACCGGTCACGGCCGGTACCTTCCTCGCCAGCGCCGACGAAGTGCGTGACCTGGTCATCGGCCTGGCCGGTGGCCAGCCGCTGCGCCTGTCCGACGTGGCCGACATCCGCGCCGGCGGCGACATCGCCAGCCGCTATGCGTGGCATGGTGCGCCTGCCGGAAAGGCGGGGCCCGCGCAGGGCATCACGCCCGCCGTGACGATTGCCATCGCCAAGAAGCCGGGCAGCAATGCCGCCGACATCACCACCGCGGCCACGCGCCGCGTCGAGCAACTCAAGGGCGAGCTGATCCCCGAGGGCGTCAACGTCACGGTCACCCGCGACTACGGCCAGACCGCCACCGACAAGGCGCAGAAGCTGATCCAGAAGCTGGTGTTCGCCACCGGCTCGGTGGTGCTGTTGGTGCTGTTCGCGCTGGGTTGGCGCGAGGCCATCGTGGTCGGCAGCGCCGTGGTGCTGACCCTCGCGCTGACGTTGTTCGCGTCGTGGGCGATGGGCTTTACCCTCAACCGCGTGTCGCTGTTCGCGCTGATCTTCTCCATCGGCATCCTGGTCGATGACGCCATCGTGGTGGTGGAGAACATCCACCGGCACATGACCCAGGGCGGCAAGACCCTGCGCGAGGCGATTCCGCCGGCCGTGGACGAGGTCGGTGGGCCGACCATCCTGGCCACCTTCACCGTCATCGCGGCGCTGATGCCGATGGCGTTCGTGTCGGGACTGATGGGCCCGTACATGCGCCCGATTCCGATCAACGCCTCGGTGGGCATGCTGCTGTCGCTGGCCATCGCGCTGATCGTGACCCCGTGGCTGTCGCTCAAGTTGCTGGGCCGCCACACGCCTGGCCACGGCGACGGCGGCCACGAACCCGAAAGCCACGACACCTGGCTGCATCGTCTGTTCGGCAAGGTCATGCGCCCGTTCCTGGACCCGAAGACCGGTGGCCGTCGGCGCCTCGCGCTGTTCGGCGGCATGGCGGCGCTGGTGGTGCTGGCCGCATCGCTGGCCGTGTTCCAGCTGGTCGTGCTGAAGATGCTGCCGTTCGACAACAAGTCCGAACTGCAGGTGATCGTCGACCTGCCCGAAGGCCGCACGTTGGAAGACACCAACGCGCTGCTGACCGAGCTGGCCGGCGTGGTCGATACCGTGCCCGAAGTGCTCGACTACCAGGGCTACGCCGGCACCGCCGCGCCGATCAACTTCAACGGCCTGGTGCGCCAGTACTTCCTGCGCAGCGGCAGCAATGTCGGTGACCTGCAGGTCAACCTGGTCGACAAGCACGAGCGCAAGCGCCAGAGCCACGCCATTGCCCGCGACCTGCGGCCCAAGCTCGCCGAAATCGGCCGCCGCCACGGCGCCTCGGTGAAGGTGGTGGAAGTGCCGCCCGGCCCGCCGGTGCTGTCGCCCTTGGTGGCCGAGATCTACGGCCCCGACTACGCCACGGGCCGCAAGCTTGCCAAGGCGCTGGAGCAGCGCTTCCTCAAGACCGAAGGCATCGTCGACGTCGACACCAGCGTGGAGGCCGATGCGCCGCGTGAAGTGATGGTGGTCGACCGTGCCCGCGCCGCGCGCTTGGGCGTGTCGCAGTCTGCAATCAGCGATGCGCTCGCTGCAGCGGTGGCCGGCTTCGACGCCACCTATGTGCATGACGGCACCTCCAAGTATCCGCGCCCGGTGCGCCTGCGCCTGCCGCCGGGTGACCAGGCCAGCACCGAGCGGCTGCTCGCGGTGAAGGTGCGTGGTGGCCAGGGCCAACTGGTGCCGCTGTCGGAGCTGGTGACCGTGCGCAAGGCTACGTGGGATGGCGCGATCCACCACAAGGACCTGCTGCCGGTGGTCTACGTGATGGGCGACGAGGCCGGCGCGCTGGACAGCCCGCTGTACGGCATGTTCGACCTCGTCGGCCAGGTGTCGGACAACCCCGTCGGCGGGCAGAAGATGGCCCAGACCTTCATCGACCAGCCCGAGGACACCAGCGGCTTCGCCATCAAGTGGGACGGCGAATGGCAGATCACCTACGAGACGTTCCGGGACATGGGCATCGCCTATGCCGCCGGCATGGTGCTGATCTACCTGCTGGTGGTGGCGCAGTTCCGCAGCTACGTGGTGCCGCTGGTGATCATGGCGCCGATCCCGCTGACCGTGATCGGCGTGATGCCGGGCCATGCGCTGCTGGGTGCACAGTTCACCGCAACCAGCATGATCGGCATGATCGCGCTGGCGGGCATCATCGTGCGCAATTCGATCCTGCTGGTGGACTTCATCAACCAGGAAACCGCGCGCGGTGTGCCGTTGGCCGAGGCCGTGGTGGACGCCTGCGCCGTGCGCGCCAAGCCCATCGTGCTGACCGGCGTGGCGGCAATGATGGGCGCGTTCTTCATCCTTGATGACCCCATCTTCAATGGCCTGGCGGTATCGTTGATCTTCGGCATCCTCGTCAGCACGGTGTTGACGCTGGTTGTGATCCCATTGCTGTATTACGCGCTGCTGGCAGGGCGCGAGCGGGCGCCGGCTGCGGCCTGAGGCCGCCCCACCGACCTGCGGGTGCAGCGAGTCACCATCCCAGGCGGGCCATGCGCCCGCCCCATCTCAGGAGTCCATCGAGTGAGCGCCGACGCTTCCATCCGCCTGACCTTGGAACAGGACCGCGACTACGCCTTCCGCATCCACTTCGACGAAACGTCGCTGGAGCCGCTGCTGGCGGACGAGGCCGCGCCGTTGGGCAGCGACCGTGGCCCGACGCCGTCGCGCTTGCTGCTGGCCAGCATCGCCAACTGCCTGTGTGCCAGCCTGTTGTTCGCGCTGCGCAAGTACAAGAACCAGCCGGGGGCGCTTCGTGCCGAGATCACGGCCACGCCTTCGCGCAACGCCGACGGTCGCCTGCGCATCCCCAAGGCCTTCGTCACCCTGCACCTCCCGGAAGGGAACGAGGACTACCAGCACCTGGAGCGCATCCTCGACCAGTTCGAGAATTTCTGCACGGTGACGCAGAGCGTGCGCCACGGCATCGAGGTGGACGTGACGGTCAAGGATGCGCACGGCCGCACCTTGATGGGCGACAAGAGTTTCGAGGCCGGGTCGTGAGCGACGCGCTGCACATCGCCTGCCCGCACTGCCACGCGCTCAATCGCCTGCCTCCCGCGCGGCTGGGCGAAGCGCCCGCATGTGGTCGCTGCCACCGCGCGCTGTTCGACGGCCATCCGCTGGAACTCGGCGTGGACCACTTTGCGACCCACTACACGCGCAGCGACCTGCCGCTATTGGTGGATTTCTGGGCGCCGTGGTGCGGCCCGTGTCAGGTGATGGCGCCGCAGTTCGCGCAAGCGGCGGCGATGCTGGAGCCGCAGGTGCGCCTGGCCAAGGTCAACACCCAGAACGAACCCACGTTGGGTCAGCAGTTCGGCATCCGCAGCATCCCGACCATCGCCCTGTTCCACGGCGGACGGGAGTTGGCGCGTCAGGCGGGCGCGATGGGTGCCGCGGACATCGTGCGCTGGACGCGGCACCACCTGGCCGGCCGGACCTGACCTGCAACGGGCGTAAAATGGCGGCTTCCGGCCCGGGTACGGGCCATCGGACCGCCGGTTGCGGGTCCAAACGTCGCGTATCGCACTTCGAAAAGGCCACGACATGAATCCCAGGAACGCTCTTCGCATCGCGGTACCGGCGCTGTTGGCAACGGCATTCGTGAGCGCCTGCTCGTCGGCGCCCGCCACGGCCGATGTCGCGGCAGTGGCCACGGCGTCCGCCACCGCCAGCGCGATCGATCGCCAAGCTGCTGCCGGTCCCGAGCTACCCGGCCTGCGCCAGCCGCGTCCTGGCCTTTACACCGGGGGCCAGCCTGCGGCGGAGGCCTGGGGCGCAATGGCGGCGGCCGGCGTGGCGACCGTGATCAACTTGCGCCCCGATGCCGAGCTGGCCGGCCGCGACGAGGCGGCGGAAGTGCGTGCCGCCGGCATGGCGTATCACCAGATCCCGGTGGCGGGTGCCGATGGCATCACCGCCGAGAACGCCGACCGCCTGTGGGCGCTGCTCAAGGAAGCGAAAGGCCCCGTGGTGGTGCATTGCGCCTCGGGCAACCGCGTGGGCGGACTGCTGTCCGTGGCGCTGGCGCGGCACGGCGGCGTGGGCGCCGACGGGGCGCTCGCACTCGGTCGGGAGGCCGGCATGGCCAGCACCGAGGCCAAGGCCAAGGCGGTGCTCGCATCGGAAGACGGGCGCTGCGTTTCAAACTGCTGAGCGCGGCTCAGGGTGACAGGGTGGCGTTGAGCAGCAGCCCGAGTTGGGTGCCAGCGCGGCGGATCTGCTCTTCCAGCACCGGTCGCCAGGTTTCGGCATAGCCGGCCGGCAGTTTGGCCGAAGGCGGGTACACGCCCGGTTGCGTGGCGAGTGAGCATGACTGCCGTGCCCAGGTCGCGCTGTCGGGCGGCAATACCTGCGGCGGCATCGGAACCGCCACGGGCAGTGACCGCAATCGCTGCAGGTAGGCCGCCTCGTCCAGCGACGCCGCCGCCAGCAGCTTGCTGTCCCACAACGAGTGCAGGTTGGTGCCCTGGCCGTTCAGGTTGACCTGCACGGTATTGCCGCCCTTGTCATGCGCGTAACCGGCATGCAGCGGTTGGTGCGCGTCGCCCACGAAGTGCACGACGAACTTCAGCGCCTGGGCGCGCTCGGCGCGGCTGCGCGTGCGGTCGGCCAGGACCTCGCTCTGCGTGACGATGGCTTCGACCACGCAATTGCCACCGCGGCAATCGCGGGCGGCGTCATACGTGCATTGCTGCTCGCCCAGGTTGACGAAGTGCCACGGGGCGCTGCGCCGTCCGAGGTTGGGGTCGTTGGCGCGCACGTCATCGGCCCACGCCGCGATGCCGGGCAGGGTGGGATTGGCTTCGCCCTCGAGCAACTGTGCCACCTGCTCGCGCGCCTCGGGCGTGAGTTCATCGGCCGCGAGCGCCGCCACCAGGCGATGCGCCATGGCGCCCCAAGCCAATGCGGGCGCGGGCGCGATGACCAGCGCGGCCAGCAGTGGCGCCGCGTGCAGCAGGGCGCGCAAGGCAGTACGCGAAGGAACGCACGTGGGGGCGCGCGTGGGAGCGCGGAGCGATGTGGAAGCAGAAAAGCGACGGGCCATGTCCGGAAGGGTATCGGACATGGCCCGCGATGGCAGCCCTGACGGACGTCAGGGGGTGCCTCAAAACGAGAACACGTAGGCGACGCCGCAGACCAGCGG
>CBFGOS010000023.1:0-14961 GCA_965650425.1 uncultured Lysobacter sp.
TTTGCGAACGACTACGGCCTGCGCATCGAGAACGGCCCGCTCGCCGGCCTCACTTACGGCGCTGCAGGCCATCGCGTGCACGCTGCAGGTGCTGCGCACGGGTGGTGTCATCGGTGGCGCTGCCCGCCAGATCCAGTTCCAGTTGCAGCACTGACAGCGGATGGCGCAACTCGTGCGCGGCGTCGGCGGTGAAGCGGCGTTCGCGCGCCAGCGCAGCGTCGAGGGTGCCCACCAGACCATCCAGCGCGCGGGTGAGTTGCAGCAGTTCGCCAGGCACGTCGTCGCGGGTCAGCGTTGGGGGCCGGGCGGGCTGCGCGTCGATCGCGCGGGAAAGGGCACGCAGGGGCGCCAACCCGCCGCGCAGGCCCAGCCAGGTGGCCATCGGCAGCAGGAGCAGCAGTGCAACCAAGGGCATCAGCGTGCCCTGCACCAGCGCCGAAAGCAGTTCGTCACGGTCGTGCAGCGGCGCGGCTACCTGGATCCAGTGCCGTTGAGCGTTGTCCCAGCGCTGGTACACGCGCCAGGTTTCGCCGGCGTGGCGCAGGGTGTGGAAATGCGCGTCACCGCCGTCCGCACGCAAGGGCGGCAGCGTGGAGGCGTCCAGCAGTACGCGGCCCTGGCGGTCGCGCACCATGATCTCGGGTCGCGGGCCTTCGTCGTCCTCGTGTTCGGTGGTTTCCAGCTCGATGCGCTGCACCAGCGCCACCTCGGGCATCGAGGCAGTGACCGCGAGCACGCTGGCGGCGGTGCGCTCCAGTTCGCGGTCGAACATCTCGGTGGTTTCATGCCGAGCGCCCTGCGCCAGCCACAGGCCGGCGCCCAGCCACAACGCCACCACCGGCAGGCCCACGAACCACAACAGGCGACGCTGCAGCGAGGGACGCTTCATGGCATCTCCGACTCGTCGGCCGTGTCGCTGCCGGCGGTGCCACTGGGCGGGAACAGCGCGTAGCCCACGCCACGCAACGTGCGCACCCAGCCCGGCCCCAGCTTGCGCCGCAGGTGGTGGATATGGACCTCGATCGCGTTGCTGGCCACTTCCTCACCCCAGCCGTACACCGCTTCTTCAAGCTGTGAACGCGAAAGCGCGCGGCCGGGGTGCGCGGCCAAGGATTCGAGCAGGGCGTATTCGCGCGGGGACAATTCCAGCGGGTGGCCGTCCAGCCGAGCGCTGCGTGCGGCCGGGTCCAGCTCCAGCGCACCCACGCGCTGCACCGGCACCGCATCGCCGCCCGAGCGGCGCAGCAGCGCACGCACGCGGGCCGCCAGCTCGTCCAGGTGCACGGGCTTGACCACGTAATCGTCCGCGCCACAGTCCAGGCCGGTGACGCGGTCATCCAGCGCATCGCGTGCGGTCAGTAGCAGTACCGGCGTGGCGTCGCCGCGTCGGCGCAGGGCGGCGATGACGTCCACGCCGCTCATGCGTGGCAGGTTCCAGTCGAGGATGGCCGCTGCGTAGGGCGCGGAATCGAACGCATGCAGGGCGTGCAGGCCGTCCTCCACCCAGTCCACGGCGTGGCCGAGGTGGCGCAGGCCGTCGGCCAGGGCGCGGCCCAGGTCACGATCGTCTTCGGCGAGAAGCAGGCGCATGGGGTCACGCTAGGCCTGCATTGGGCAGGCCGCCTTGATCTGGCGCAATTGGCTGCGCCGGCCTCCGCCCGCCGCGATGGGCGGGCGGAGGCAATACGCGGGTGGCTGCGGGCCGGCCACAACCCATCTCAATGGGCGTCATCGTCCAGCGCCCGCTTGCGACCGTGCACCATCGCGGCGATGAGGTTGTCGCGGTAGTGCACGCTCTCGACGATGGCGGCCAGCACATGCACGCCGATCAGGGCGAGCAGGCCGTAGGCGAGTGCCTCGTGCAGTTCTTCCAGCCACTCGGCGCCCCAGTACGCGTCCAGCGTTTGCATCCAGCCGGTGAGGCCCACCGCGGCGACACCGGCCATCAGCAGCAGGATCATCACCGCCGCCGCGGGGTTGTGCCCCAGCCGACGCTGCGAGCGGCCGGTCAGCCGTTCCCGCAGGTAGGTGGCGACGGCGCGTGGGCCACGCACCCAGTCGCTGAAGCGCGCGTGCCGCGTGCCCACCAGGCCCCACAACACGCGGAAGCCGATCAGCCCCAGCGCGGTGTACCCCAGCCACTGGTGGGCGGTGTCGCCCTCCTCCACCAGGAATGCAGCGAAGATGCATGCCGCCAGTGACCAGTGAAACAACCGGACAAGCGGATCCCAGACCTTGACCGTCTTCTTGACCGCGCCGACCGGGGCGTCGGCCGCGTGTTGCAGGATGGTGTTCATCACGGGCCTCCGTCAGTCGTCGTCGCGCTCTTTGATAACGCGGCCGTTGGTCGGGTCGTAGTAGATCTCCACCTTGCGGCCGGCCTTGTCCTTGCCGTAGATCTCGTAGCAGGTTCCGGACACCTTGAACTTGTCGATGCTGTAGCCGGCCTTGGTGATGCGTTCCTGCATGGTCTTCTCCGGGAGCCACTGGCTGCGCGGGGCGTCAGTGCACTTGGGGCCGGCGAAGGCACTTGGAGCGGCCAAGGCGGTCACCACGGCAATCAGCGGAACGAGGGTGCCAACAGCGGATTTCATGTCGTCTCTCCAGAAGCGGGCGGGCTGCCCACGAGCGCATTGGAGCGCGGCCGCCTTATGGCGGGCTTAAGGAAGGCGCTGGCACCTGCCCGGCCCACTCGGCGCCCTCGCGATTGACGCAAATCAATGACGCCGCAGGCCCCACGCAAGACCATTCACGCTTCCCCAGCTGGAAGCTACGCATGCAACTGGTGTGTCCCGCCGGCAACCTGCCGGCCCTGCAGGCCGCAGTGGATGCCGGCGCCAATGCGGTCTACGCGGGCTTCCGCGACCAGACCAATGCGCGTGCCTTCCCCGGGCTCAATTTCAGCGACGACGAACTGCGCGCGGGCATCCGCTATGCACACGCGAAGAACGCCAAGGTGTACCTGGCGCTCAATACCTACCCCGACAGCGCGCGGCTGAAGGACTGGCATGCGGCGGTGGACAAGGCGGCGTCGCTGGGCTGCGATGCGATCATCGCCGCGGAGATGGGCGTGCTGGATTACGCGGCGCGCACGCATCCGAAGCTGCCGCGGCACCTGTCGGTGCAGGGTTCGGCGACCACGGCGCCAGCGCTGCGCTACGCCTACGAGCGCTTCGGCATCAGCCGCGCCGTGTTGCCGCGCGTGCTGTCCATCCAGCAGGTAGAGCGGTTGTGCCAGAACTCGCCGGTGGCGATCGAGGTATTCGCCTTCGGCAGCCTGTGCATCATGGTGGAGGGGCGGTGCCAGCTGTCCAGTTACGTGACGGGCGCGTCCCCCAACCGCCACGGCGTCTGTTCCCCGGCCAAATTCGTGCGCTGGGACGAGCACAACGACGGCAGCCGCAGCGTGCGGCTCAACGACGTGCTGATCGACGAATTCAAGCCCGAGGAACCGGCCGGCTACCCGACGGTCTGCAAGGGTCGTTTCGACGTGGGCAACGAGATCTTCCACGCGCTGGAAGAGCCAACCAGCCTCAACACGATGGAACTGCTGCCGCGCCTGAAGCAGGCGGGCGTCGCCGCGTTGAAGATCGAAGGCCGGCAGCGTGGCGTGGCGTATGTCAGCTCGGTGACGCGCACGTGGCGCAAGGCCATTGATCGACTGGCGGCCGACGAGTCGCGCTGGCAACTGCAACCGGAGTGGCAAGCCGAGCTGTCGCGCCACGCCGAAGGCCACCAGACCACGCTGGGGCCCTACCACCGCGCGTGGCACTGAGGACAAAACGATGAAATTGAGCTTGGGCCCGCTGCAGTATTTCTGGCCGCGCGAGCGCACCCTCGCCTTTTACCGCGAAGCGGTCGAGTGGCCGGTGGACGTCGTCTACCTGGGGGAAACCGTGTGCAGCAAGCGCCGCGAACTGCGCACCCGGGAATGGATCGAACTGGCCGAGGAGCTTTCCGCATCGGGCAAGCAGATCGTCCTGTCGTCAATGGCGTTGATCGAGGCCGAGTCGGAGCTGAGCGTACTGAACCGGCTGGTCTCCCACGGGGGCTTCTGGGTGGAAGCGAACGACCTGTCGGCGGTGCAACTGTGCCGTGAGCGCGGCACGCCGTTCGTGGCGGGTCCGGCGCTGAATGTCTACAACCACCGCGCACTGGCGATGCTGGTCGAAGACGGCCTGCGTCGCTGGGTGCCGGGGGTTGAACAGGGCCACGCGCTGATCCGCGACGTGAAAGACGCCTACGAAGGCGATGGCCGCGCGATGCCGGAGCTGGAAGTCATCGGTTGGGGCCGGTTGCCGCTGTCGTACTCGGCACGCTGCTTCACCGCCCGCGCGCTGGACATCGCCAAGGACCAGTGCGGCTTCCGCTGTATCGATTACCCCGACGGCCTGCCACTGGCAACGCGCGAGGGGCGCCCGTTCCTGCGCATCAACGGCATCCAGGTGCAGGGCGAGGAAATCACCGACCTGGGCCCGGAGCTGCCGGACCTGCGTGCCCTGGGCGTCGACATCCTGCGGCTGTATCCGCAGGCCGAGGGCATGGAGGCGGTGGTGCGCCACTTCGACCTGGCGCGCGGTAGCGCGACCGCGCCACCTCGCATTGGCCACCGCAACGGGTATTGGCACGGCGAACCGGGCATGCGCCCGGTCGCCGCCTGAGCCATCAGACGCGGCCGAACACCAAGGCCGCGTTGGTGCCGCCGAAGCCGAAGCTGTTGGACATCACGGTGTCCAGCTGGGCCTCGCGGCTATCGTGCACGATCGGGTAACCCGCGGCGCGTTCGTCGAGGTTGCTGATGTTGGCCGAACCGGCCACGAAGCCGTCGCGCATCATCAGCAGGCAGTAGATCGCTTCGTGCACCGAGGCCGCGCCCAGCGAGTGGCCCGACAGCGCCTTGGTGGAGGACAGCGGCGGTACCGCGTCGCCAAACACCTTGCGCAGCGCTTCCAGCTCGGTCACGTCGCCCAGCGGCGTGGAGGTGCCGTGGGTGTTGAGGTAATCGATGGGGCGGTCGACGCCGGCCATCGCCATCTGCATGCAGCGCACCGCGCCCTCGCCCGACGGGGCGACCATGTCGGCGCCGTCGGAGGTGACGCCGTAGCCCAGCAGTTCGGCGTAGATCTTCGCGCCACGCGCCTTGGCGTGTTCGTAGTCTTCCAGCACCAGCATGCCGCCACCACCGGCGATGACGAAGCCATCGCGGTCGGCGTCGTAGGGGCGCGAAGCACTGGCCGGCGTTTCGTTGAACGAGGTGGACAGCGCGCCCATCGCGTCGAACTGGCAGGTCATGCCCCAATGCACTTCCTCGCCACCGCCGGCGAACATGATGTCCTGCGCGCCGTGGCGGATCATGTCCGCCGCCGCGCCGATGCAATGCGCCGAGGTGGCGCACGCGGCCGACAGCGAGTAGCTGACGCCCTTGATGGCGAAGGCAGTGGCCAGCGCCGCCGACACGGTCGAGCACATCGTGCGTGGCACCATGTACGGGCCGACCTTGCGCACACCACGGTTGCGCATGAGGTCAGCCGTTTCAATCTGCCACTGCGGCGAACCACCGCCGGAACCGGCAATGACGCCGGTACGGAGCTGGCTCACCTGCTCCGGCGTGAGGCCGGCGTCGGCGATGGCATCGCGCATGGACACGGTGGCGTAGGCCGCCGCGTCGCCCATGAAGCGCTTCTGCTTGCGGTCGATCTCGGCATCGAGGTCGATTTTCGGCACGCCCGCAACGTGGCTGCGCAGCCCCATTTCGGCATAGTCAGGCTGGAAGGTGATGCCCGCGCGGCTTTCACGCAGCGAGGCGGACACGCTGTCCAGGTCATTGCCCAGGCACGACACGATGCCCAGGCCGGTTACGACGACGCGACGCATTTCAGAAACCCTCGGTCGAGGAGAACAGGCCCACGCGCAGGTCCTTCGCGACATAGATCTCGCGGCCGTCCACCAGCGTGCGGCCGTCGGCGATCACCAGCTCCAGCTTGCCGCGCATCACGCGGCGGATGTCGATTTCGTAGCTTACGACCTTGGCGTCAGGCAGGACCTGGCCGCTGAACTTCACCTCGCCCACGCCCAGCGCGCGGCCACGGCCCGGGGCACCCAGCCACGGAAGGTAGAAGCCGGTCAGCTGCCACATGGCATCCAGGCCCAGGCAGCCCGGCATGACCGGATCGCCGAGGAAGTGGCATTCGAAGAACCACAGGTCCGGGTTGATGTCGAGCTCGGCGCGGATCACGCCCTTGCCGTACTGGCCGCCTTCGGTGGCGATGTGGGTGATGCGGTCGAACATCAGCATCGGCGGCGCGGGCAAACGCGCATTGCCGGGTCCGAACATCTCGCCGCGGGCACAGGCAAGCAGCTGCTCGCGATCGAGCGAGGACGGTCTGGTCATGGGGGAGTTCACCGTGGAAAGACGCAATTCTGGCGACAAACTTTCTAGGCCGTCATGACCTGCGTCAATGGTCAATTTCCGTACGGATGCGTAGGTCAAACGCTTGTTTTTCAAGTTTCTGCACAAGTGTCCTGCTGCAGGCCGCGCCGGTATTGGGTTTCACACAAACGGCCGGGGCGGGCAGCGATTCAGGCCAAGCGCCACGCGCCTTTCGTCGTATGGCCGCCTATCGGGCCATCATCACGAAAATGCGCGCCAAGACTGCGCCGCCTGCGCAACGCCGCGGCAACCAGCGCGCGGGCCACCGCCCCCTGCCACCCCACGCGGGCGAGCGCATCGCAGTCACGCAAGGCCACCTGCAGCAGCGCACCGGTACGCAGTGGCCCCATGGCCTGCATCATCAACTCGCGCAGACGTGCGAGCGCTGTGCCATCGAGCGACGGGCCGCGATGCAGGAACTTGAAAGAACGCCCCCCGAGGGGTGCATCGTCCACCTCGCGCAGGTGCTCCCCCAGGCGGCGCCCAAATACCAAGCCTTCCAGCAACGAGTTGCTGGCCAGCCGGTTGGCGCCGTGCACACCGTTGCAGGCCACTTCGCCGACGGCGTACAGGCCCGGCAAGTCGGTGCGTCCGTCGGCGTCGGTGGCGATGCCGCCCATGTGGAAATGCGCCGCCGGCGTGACAGGAATTGGCTGCAAGCGCGGGTCGATGCCGTGCTTGAGGCATCCCGCGAGTACCGTCGGGAATGCATGTGAGAATGATTCGCCCACCAGGCGTGCATCGAGCCAGGCGCCGCCGTCCTGACAGGCGGCCCACACCCGGCGGGCCACGATGTCGCGCGGGGCCAGGTCGGCCAACGGGTGCACGCCCGCCATCAGCGGTTCGGCGCGGGCGTCCACGACGCGGGCTCCAGCGCCGCGCAGCGCTTCGGTCACCAGCGGCAGGCTATTCAGGCCAGGTACGGCCAAAGCCGTCGGATGGAACTGCACGAACTCCAGGTCACGCGTGGCGGCACCGGCCGCCATTGCCAGTGCAAGGCCACTGCCGTCGGCGTCGAGGGGGTTGCTGGTGTGCGCAAACAGGCCACCAATGCCGCCCGTGGCCAGCACGACGGCGCGCCCTTCCACCGCGGACTGGGTGCCATCGGCGCGTGTGACACAGACGCCGCATACGTGCCCGTTGCGCAACATGAGGCCATCCACGTCGACCCCGGCCTGGCGTTCGATGTGACGCGCTTCGCGCGCCGCCGCCACCAGGGCCGCCATCACCCGTGCGCCCGTCGCGTCTCCGCCCGCATGGACGATGCGGTGACAATCGTGTCCGCCTTCGCGACCCAGCTGCAACGCACCTTCGTCATCGCGGTCGAAGGCCACCCCCAACGCCTGCAGCCATGCGATCGCCTCGCCCGCGCCCTGCGTGAGCACATCGACCATCGCCCGCTCGTTGTGGTGATTTCCAGCCACGCAGGTGTCATGCGCATGCGCGGCCGCGCTGTCGCCCGGGGCCACGGCGGCGGCGATGCCCCCCTGGGCCAACGTGCTCGACGCACCCTGGCCGCCGGGCGCCCGGGTCAACAGCAGGACCGGCGCCGGGGCTGCGGCCAGGGCCGCGGCCAGGCCAGCGATCCCGCCGCCCACCACGATGATCGGCGGGGTCACGCTCACACGGTTTCCCGGCGCCCCACCGCCAGCATGCGTTCCAGCGCACGGCGCGCACCGGCGGCGACATCGGCCGGCACATGCACTTCGTGCTTCAGGTCCACCAGGCAGGCGTGGATGTTTTCCAGCGTGATTCGCTTCATGTGCGGGCACAGGTTGCACGGCTTCACGAAATCGATGGCCGGGAACTGTGCCTTCAGGTTGTCCGCCATCGAGCACTCGGTGATCAGCGCGACGCGTTGCGGCTTCTCCTTTTCCAGCCAGCGGCCCATGGCGCTGGTGGAGCCGACGAAGTCGGCCTCGGCCAACACGTCCGGCGGGCACTCGGGATGCGCCACCAGCTTGGCCTCGAAGCGTTCGCGGGTGTGGCGCGCCTGTTGGGCGGTGAACTGTTCGTGGACCTCGCAGCTGCCGTTCCACAACACCAGCTCCACGTTGGTCTGCGACGCGACGTAGGCCCCAAGGAAGCGATCAGGCAGGAAAATGACCTTCGCGGAGCCCATGGCCTCCACCACCTGGACTGCATTGGCCGAGGTGCAGCACGCGTCGGACTCCGCCTTCACCGCCGCCGATGTGTTGACGTAACTGACCACAGGCACGCCCGGGTGACGTGCACGAAGGGCGCGCACGTCGTCGGCGGTGATCGACGATGCGAGGGAGCAGCCGGCCTCCAGGTCGGGGATCAGCACGCGGCGGTCCGGGGCCAGGATCTTGGCGCTTTCGGCCATGAAATGGACGCCGCACAGCACGATGGTCTCGGCGTCGCATGCTGCCGCGGCCTGTGCCAGCGCCAGGGAGTCACCGGTGACATCGGCCACCCCGTGGAAGATCTCCGGGGACTGGTAGCTGTGCGCCATGACCACGGCGCCGCGTTCACGCTTGAGCCGGTTGATCGCGTCGATCCAGGGCAGGTGCATCGGCACCTCCAGGCAGGGGACCAACTGCTCCAGCGTTGCGCTGAGGTCGGAGTACTGCTCGGCCAGCTCAGGTGTCCATTGCGGGCGAAGCGCGGCGTTGTTCGTGGGCATTGCGGGAAGTGACTCGGCTTGCGGCGGGCATCCACGGCGGCCATCGGCCGCCGCGGGACGGGAAGAAATGGGGTGGCGAACAGGGTGGTCCGTCGCTCGTGGGAACGATCACGTGCTGGGCTTTTCGTCCGCGCGATGGGCGCTGCGCGCGGCACTGGCAAAACGTGCACCCCGATTGAGTGCGATGCGCAGCCCGAGCGGCACCCGCTCCCAAGGCAACCGATCCAGCAGATTGCGGGCGGTCAGCCCCAATTCGGTATCGCCGGTCAGGATCAGCCGGCGCTGGAAGAACAGCGTGTCCGCATCTTCCAGCCGTCCGGCCAACAGGAGCAGGTCGGTGACGGTGCCACGCACGGTCGCCTCGGCCGGTTCATCGACCACCAACAGCCGGCCCGAACGCATGGCCACGACCCAGCGCAGTCCAAGGTCACTGACTTCGATCCCCAACCGTCGGCCATCCATGAATTCCAGCGCGCCGCCGTCCAACGGGCCCGACAGTACCTTCGCCATGGCGCGCTCCAGCATCCGGCGCTGCACGGTGGCCGGAACCACGCGCAGCACAGGGGCGAAGCGACGCGGTGGTGGGATCAGCCGCAACAAGCGGTGTGCGGGTGCGGTCACGAAATCGGGACGAGGCTGCATGGTGGCATCGATCATGCCCTCCCTGCCCCCAGGGTTGCCTTGATCCGGATCAGTTGTCAGTCCCTGATCGCGACAGGCCTCGCCGATGACAAGCCCGAGTACACCGGTCGCCACGTCCGGGGCGAGGCCCAGCGCGCTGGCCAAGTGCGCGGCGCGCTGGCGCACCCGTTGTTCGCGCGCGGGGTCGCGCCCCTGAACCCCTGCCCGGGCCTTGAGCCTTCCGGCCAGGTGCGTGAGGCGCGCGCGGGCAGCGAGCAGGACCACCAATCCATCGTCGATGCCATCGATGGCCAACCGCACCTGCATCAGCCCTGGCGCCTTCTCATTCATCGGCCTTGGGCTCCCTGAGTCCCCGGGCCGCAGGCAGCACCCGGGCTTCGTACAGTGCATCCGCCTCAGCCATGTCGAAATCCGCATGTTTTCGTTTGCGCACACCAAAATCGGATAGCAGCAGGTGCCGATCTGCGTCCACACCGGCGGTGGCAAGGCAGGCGGAGACACACTTCAGCACGCAACCATCCAGCGCCAGGATCGGCCGCCCGCCCTTGGCCGTGCGCACCAGCCCCGTGACGCCGCCCCCCACGCCCGCGATGCACGACATCTCCGCTTCGCCCGCGCGATCCAGCCGCAGGGCGAGGTGATTGGCCATCTGCGCTGCGCTTGAGCAGCCGGAACAGGAATAGACCAGTGGCAGGCTTCTGCTCACGCGCGCTTCCCCAGTTGTTGCACGAATCGACGACTTCGCCATCCCACGCCAAGCAGCGCAGCGAACGCCGCGCCGTGTGCCAGCAGAAGCCCGGCTCCCGCCGCACGCGCCCAAGCCGTTGTCGGCATCTGGATCGCAACCAGGAGTACCGCTGCCGCGACCACCTGTAGGGCCAGGACTGCGTATTTGTCGCGCTCGGGCAACAGCAGTTGCACGCCGGGCAGGCGCACGCCCTTGCCGCAGTGACGATGAAGGCCGATCCACCCAAGAAAGGCCACGATTTCCAGCTGCATGCCAACGACCAGCAATGGCAGGCCGATGCCGATGGCGAGCGCGCCCACCCGCACGCCGTCCGAGTCGGAGGCGAGCAGTAGCCCCGCACTCACGGCCAGCGCCATGAGTCCAACGGTCCAGAACGCGGTCAACGGCGCCTTGCGTAGTTTTGGCGCGCGCGCTTGCAGCAGTAGTCCGCCGGCGGCAAAAACCAATCCAGCCGTCCCAACGCCGATGCGGAACCCGTCCGGCGCAAAACCTTGCAGCGCACTCCCCATGCCTGCCAGCAAGATGACGTACATCGTCGCGTGCCAAAGCCCCTGCCTCGTCTCGCGCGGCGCCTGCAGCCCCTGGAACATCGGCCCCACCAGGCGCGACACCGACGCCAGCAGGGCCATGATCCACCCCAGTACGCCCCAGGCCGCATGCACGTCGGTCAGCGGAACCAGTGGCACCGTTGCCACTCCGGACAAACCCAGCGCCAGGCACAGGCCCAGCAACGCGGTCACGACGGCGGCAGCAATGGCTGCCCCCATGCCCCATCGCAGGAATCGTTGGCCCGTCGCCTGCATCACGCCAGGCAGCACGCACGACGCCAGCACACCGAAGGCGCCCAGCAACAACATGCCTCCCCACCAGGCGGGCCATGTCTGCGGCCAACGGAACGACACCACCAACATCACCGTGCCGACGTTCAGCAGGCCATACAGCCAACGCGCGCCAAGACGCCCGCCGCGCACCCGCACACCGGCCGCCACCGGCAGGAACTGCAGCAGGCTGCCAACCATCGCATTGCCCAGGAACCCCAGCGTCAGCGCATGCACGATCGCCAACGTGGCGCCGCCCCAGCGCGAAGCGAGCGCCGCCCCTCCGTCCGCCAGCAGCAACCCGCCTGCCAAGCTCGCCCACGCCGAGGCTGTCAGCAGGAACAGCCGTGGCGTGGACGGCGCGGGTCCGCGCTCAATCGAGAGCTTGGCCATCCGCCGCAGGTCGCTGGATGGCCACGCGCACACCGCCGTCCAGCGCGGATTCGGCCTGCCAGCGCAGGCCACGGGCGGCCAATGCCTCAAGCAACGGCGTGGGCAACATCGGGGTCAGGACTTCGACGCCTTCACCCGGCGCGAGCGCCTCGGCGGCGGCCAACGCCTGCAGCAAAGGTTCGGGTGCGGGTCGCCCTCGCAGGTCAAGCACGTTCATTGGGCACCTGCGTTGGTCAGCACACGGGAACCCCGCCACTCCACCTGCAACCAGAGCTTCGTCGTGTCCCGCGCGAAGCCGTCGGCCCGGTAGTCGGCCACCTTCACCAAGCCGGCCAGCCCTGCCGGCAGCGGAAATGCGAGCGACGCATTCCACTCGCGGCCGTAACGACCGCCTGCGTCGGCGCGGTAGTCATGCCACGCCACGTTCCAGTTGAGTTTGCCGTCCCACTTGCCGCGCCCAAACTTGCCGCCCGCCCCCAGGTAGCGGTCCTCCAGGCCTGCGGCAGGCGTCACCAGGAACTGGTCAGCCCAGCCGTTGAACGCGTGCAGCGTGGCCAACGGGGCCTGCACCGCAGTGACCCCATCCCCCCCCAGATGCTCCCAACCGGCGCGCGCGGTGACCTGGCCGTGTGTCCACGTCGGCTCAAGCAGCCAGTAGTCGTGATTGAAATCGTTGGGATTGTCGGCATGGTCGCTCTGGCGCGCCACTTCGACGGTCCAACCCGGACCGCGTCCTTGCCGCACTCGACTGCCGCCCCATCGCACGCCGTACGTGGCGGTGGAGGCCGCAGCCACGTCCTGGTCGTCGTGCAGGTAGGCGTAGCCCGTGACATGTTGTGATGCGCCCTTCCACGCAGCATTGAACAGGTGGGTGTCGAGGTCGCGCTCGCGGGCCAACGGGTTGAGTGCATCGTCGCCCGCCACGCGTTGGACCCTGTCCAGCCAGTGGTAGCCCACGCTCAGCTTCGCCGTGGGTTTCCATTGCAATGCCACGGCATCGAAGGTCTGCTCGTTCTGTCGCCAGCCCACATTGCCCACCCAGCGCTGGTTGTCCAGCACGATGCGCTGCCTGCCCAGGGTTGCGCCCGTTGATGCCCCTTTCCAGCCAAGCCAAGCCTGGTTGAGTTCAGCGCCGGTGGGGTCCAGAACGCCCGGGTAGCGGGTTTGGCCATTGGCACCGCTGTTGTAATGGTCGTTGGCGGCCGCAACGCCCTCGCCTTCCACGAGTGCCGAAAAGCCCGGGCCAAATGCCGCGCGGAGCGCGGCGCGCAGGCGAACGGTGGACGCCTGCGCTTTCATTTCAAATCCGCTATCGTCCACCTGCTCGTGTCGGGCCCTCAGGTCCCACTCGAGTTGCAGGCTGGAGTCCGCAAGCACAGGGAGGGGAGCAAGCACCAGCACGACCGCCGCCAGGGGGCGGCATTCCTTGCGTTTCATGGTTGTTGGCCCGTGATGAATTGGCGCGCAGCCTACGCCGGCCCCACGGCCCCGCCTTGACCGAAGTCAAGCCACCCACCGGTCCATCCCGACTGGGTCCGTAATTTGATTCTGATCATGTATGCCGCTGTCACCGAGCGGCAGTCTTGCCACCGTAGGCCATGTGGCCATTGTTGAAGGGGATGTTCATGAGACGTGTCACCCAATCGCTGGTCCTCGCAACCGCGGCGCTCGCCTTGGCGCTCTCGGGCTGCGACAGCAGCAAGGAGTCCGGCAACGACACCGCCAAGGCCGAAGCGGCCAAGGACACCGGTGGTTCGCGCAAGGGCGATTTCGGTCCGCCGCAGGGCGAACCCGTGAAGGCAGTGCTGACCGCGCCGCCGCTCGTTCCGCCGCCCACCGGCCGCACGGCGCCGGCCAAGGTTATCGTCGAGCTGGAAGTGATCGAGAAGGAAATGCCGATTTCCGAAGGCGTCACCTATACCTTCTGGACCTTCGGCGGCACGGTGCCGGGCAGCTTCATCCGCGTGCGTCAGGGAGACACGGTCGAGTTCCACCTGAAGAACGCACCTGACAGCAAGATGCCCCACAACATCGACCTGCACGGCGTGACCGGCCCGGGCGGCGGTGCCGCTTCTAGCTTCACCGCACCGGGCCACAAGTCCCGCTTCACCTTCAAGGCCCTCAATGCCGGCCTGTACGTGTACCACTGCGCCACCGCGCCGGTGGGCATGCACGTGGCCAACGGTATGTACGGCCTGATCCTGGTCGAGCCGCCGGAAGGGCTGCCGAAGGTCGACAAGGAGTACTACGTGATGCAGGGCGACTTCTACACGACCACCAAGTACCGTGAGAAGGGACATGCGCCGTTCGACATGGAAAAGGCGATCGACGAGAACCCGACCTACGTGCTCTTCAATGGCAGCGAAGGCTCCATGACCGGCGACAAGGCCCTGACCGCCAAGGTCGGCGAGACCGTCCGCCTGTACGTGGGCAATGGCGGCCCGAACTTGGTGTCCAGCTTCCATGTGATCGGCGAGATCTTCGACAAGGTCTGGTACGAGGGCGGCACGCATTATCAGGAGAACGTGCAGACCACGCTGATCCCCGCCGGTGGCGCCGCGATGATGGACTTCCACATGGAAGTGCCCGGCAGCTACGTGCTGGTTGACCACAGCCTGTTCCGTGCCTTCAACAAGGGTGCGCTTGCGATCCTCAAGGCCGATGGCGCCGAGAACAAGGAGATTTACTCGGGCAAGGAAGTGGATGAGGTGTACCTGGGTGACCGCGCGCAGCCGAACATGGCGGCCGTTGCCACCGCCGCCGCCTCGGCCAAGGCCGGCGCGCTGACGAAGGACGAGCAGATCAAGGCGGGCCAGGCGCTGTTTGCCGGTACCTGCTCCACCTGCCACCAAGCCAACGGCCAGGGCCTGGAAGGGGTGTTCCCGCCGCTCGCCAACTCCGACTGGATCAAGGCCGACCCCAAGCGCGTGCCGCAGGTGATCCTGCACGGCCTGGTCGGTCCGGTTAAGGTCAATGGCAAGGAATACAACTCCAACATGCCGCCGATGAACCAGCTGACCGACGACGAAGTGGCGAACATCTCGACCTACGTGCTCAACAGCTGGGGCAACCCGGGTGGCCAGATCACGAAGGACGAGGCGGCGAAGATCCGCGCAACCAAGCCCGCCAACGCTTCGGAAGGTCACTGAGCCATGCGCCGCCTGGCAGCGATATTCCTGATGGCACTGCCCGTCGCCGGCGTCCTCGCCGCCGGCCCTGGGGGGTACGTCACGCTGCCGGGCGGCACATTCCGCTCGGCTCTCAAGTACGAGGACAGCAACAG
>CBFGOS010000024.1:0-14544 GCA_965650425.1 uncultured Lysobacter sp.
CCATCCAGCTGCTGCAAGGCCTGCTCGCCGATCAGCCCAACGACGAATGGCTCGAGTTGGCGCTGGCGGAAGCCGAGGCCAAGGCAGGCCGCCACACGGCCGCAGATGCCCGCTTCGAGGCGATGGTGCAGCGGACCCCCAACGACCGCGCCATCGCATTGACTTACGCCCGGACGCTGACCGAACGCAACACGGTCGCGGCCGGCAAGCGGGCACAGGCGTTGCTGCGCCCGCTGTTGGCGAGTTCGGCGGAAGACCCGGTGTTCCACCAGACGTTTGCCCGGGCCAGCGAGATTGCGGGAGACGCCATCCGCGCCGGCGAGGCCTACGCCGAGGCAGCCTATCTGGGCGGCCGCCCCGAGCAGGCCCTGGTGCAGCTCAACACGCTGAAGAAGCGACCGGAGCTCGACTATTACGCCCGCGCGCGCATCGAGTCACGCATCGCGGCGATCACCCCGGTGGTGCTGGAACTGCGCCGGCAAGGCGTACGGGACGAGGCGCTGCAGCGTCAATGACAGTCTTGCGACGCTGTCACAGTGGCGTCACAAAACGGTAGTGTACTGACACGGCTTCAGGGAGCCCGTGAGAACGGGCTTCCGCGGTACAGGACGTACCGCAGGTGATCGCATGCCAACGAAGGCTTTGCGGCCGCTGGAAGTCGTCACAGCCCAACCCCCCGGTGACCGCGTGCAGAAGCGCATCCTGATCGTCGAAGACGAACCCGCCATCCGAGACATGGTGTCCTTCGCCTTGCGCAAGGGCGAGTACGAGCCGGTTCACGCCGGCGACGCGCGTGAGGCGCAGGCAGCCATTGCAGACCATGTGCCGGACCTGATCCTGCTGGATTGGATGCTGCCCGGCACCAGTGGGCTGGAATTGGCGCGGCGCTGGCGCAAGGAGTCGCTGACCCGCGAGATCCCGATCATCATGCTCACCGCGCGCGGCGAGGAAAACGATCGCGTGGGCGGGCTTGAGGCCGGCGTGGATGACTACGTGGTCAAGCCGTTCTCGGCGCGCGAGTTGCTGGCGCGGATCCGTGCGGTATTGCGCCGCTCCCGCGAGGATGACGAGGACGGAAGCGTGGCCGTCGGCCCGCTGCGCATCGACGGGGCGGCGCACCGTGTGTTCGCCGGCGACCAGCCGGTGCAGATCGGCCCGACCGAGTACCGCCTGCTGCACTTCTTCATGACCCACCCCGAGCGCGTGTACACCCGCACCCAGTTGCTGGACCACGTATGGGGCGGCAGCGTGTACGTGGAGGAACGCACGGTGGACGTGCACATCCGCCGGCTGCGCAAGACGCTGGAGCCACACCTGATCGACGGCATGGTCCAGACCGTTCGCGGTGCCGGGTACCGGTTTTCCGCGTCGCTGGCCGTCTAAACTCGGGGCATGCCTCCTCGCACACGCTCCGCCTGGCTGAAGACACTGGGCCAACTGACCCTGATCCTGCTCGGGGCGGCAGCCGTGGGCATGGCGATTGGCCACCCCTGGCCGGTGATCACCCTTGCCGCGCTGGGCGTGGTGGCCTGGCATTACTGGCGACTGCGCAACGTCCTGCTGCGGCTCACCGCGCGCCAGCGGTTGGCCCCGCCCTTGGGCGAAGGCGTGTGGAACGAACTGGACCGGCTGCTGTACCGCAGCCAGTCCGAAATGCGTTCGCGCAAGCGCCGCCTGATCGAGATGCTGCGCGCCTACCGCGCCGCCGCCACCGCCCTGCCTGACGCCATCGTCGTGGTGGACCGGCTGAGCCAGCGGGTGCTCTGGTTCAACGCGGCCTGCAAGCCCCTGCTGGGCCTCCAATACCCTGAGGACATGGGTGCACCGCTCGTGCAGCGGCTGCAACCGTTGCCGCTGGCGCACTGGCTGGCGACGGGCCGGCATGCCGAAACCCTTGAAGTGCAGTCACCGGTGAACTCCTCGGTGACGTTGAGCCTGCGCCTGATTCCCTACTCCGAGAACCTGTGGCTGCTGGTGGCCCGTGACGTGAGCCGGCTGCTGCACCTGGAGCAGATGCGCCGCGATTTCGTGGCCAACGTCTCGCACGAACTGCGAACGCCGTTGACGGTGGTGCACGGCTACTTGGACATGCTCGACCCGGAGGAGCACCCCGACTGGGCGCCCATGCTGGCGGAAATGCAGCGGCAGTCGCAGCGCATGACACAGCTGGTGGAAGACCTGCTCACCCTGTCGCGCCTGGAATCGCAGGGCAGCCTGCCCGAAGAAGAAAGTATTGCGATGGGTGCCATGCTCAACACGCTGGCGCGGGAAGCCAATGCGCTGAGCCAGGGCAAGCACACGGTGACGGTGGATGACACGGCGGGCGTTGACCTGTGGGGTGGCCACAAGGAATTGCACAGCGCATTTTCCAACCTGGTAAGCAATGCGATCCGCTATACACCGGCGGGCGGCAGCGTGCACATCCGCTTCCGACGCGAGGGGTCTGGAGCCGTGCTGGAAGTCAGCGACACCGGCTATGGCATCCCTGCCCACCACCTGCCACGCCTGACGGAGCGCTTCTATCGCGTTTCCACCAGCCGCTCGCGCGAGAGCGGCGGCACGGGGCTTGGCCTGGCCATCTGCAAGCACGTGCTCAACCTGCACCAGGCCCGCCTGAACGTCACCAGCGAAGTCGGGCGCGGCAGCACGTTCTCCTGTCATTTCGGTGGCGAGCGCGTGCGCCCGCGCGAAGCCCTTGAGGTATTGCCATGAACGTCCCGTTGCCGCAGACCTCGTCCGCAGAAGCAAAGCCCGAGCGCGACCCGCTGCGCGACCGCTCGCTGTACTTCAACCGCGAAGTGTCGCAGCTGGACTTCAATTTCCGCGTGCTGGCACAGGCAATGGATGCGCAGGTGCCGTTGCTGGAGCGACTGCGCTACCTGTGCATCTCCTGCACCAACCTGGACGAATTCTTCGAGATCCGCGCCGGCACCCTGCACCACGCCCACGACCTTGGCCTGGCGCCGGGCGCGGATGGTTTGGCGCCTGCGACGGTCCTGAGCCGCATCCACGACCGCGCGGCGGAACTGGTGGAGCAGCAGTACGCGTGCTGGAACGAGGTCCTGCGCCCGGCCCTGGGCGAGGCCGGCGTGCGCGTGCTGGCGCGCGAGGCCTGGAGCGATAAGCAGACCGAATGGCTGCGCCAATGCTTCCGCGACGAGATCATGCCGGTGCTGTCGCCCTTGGGGCTGGATCCAGCGCACCCGTTCCCGAAGATCCTCAACAAGTCGCTCAACATCGTGGTGGTGCTGGAGGGCAAGGACGCATTCGGCCGTGCCGGCAACCTCGCCATCGTGCGCGCGCCGCGATCGCTGCCCCGCATCATCCAGATCCCGCAGGAGGTGTCCGGCGGTGAGCACGACTTCGTGTTCCTTTCGGCCATGCTCTCGGCCTTCGTCGACGAGTTGTTCCCGGGCATGCGGGTCAAGGGCGCGTACCAGTTCCGCGTGACCCGCAACTCCGAATTGCTGGTGGACGAGGAAGAAGTGGACAACATCGCGCTGGCCCTGCGCGACGAACTGGTGGGTCGTGGCTACCTGCGCGCGGTGCGGCTGGAGATCGCCGAGCAGTGCCCGGATGCGATCGTGCGCATGCTGCTGGAAAACTTCGACCTGGCCGAGCATGCGGTCTACCGCATCAACGGGCCGGTCAACCTGAACCGCGTGATCCAGGTGTACGACCTGGTCCAGCGGCCGGAACTGAAATTTCCGCCGTTCCACCAGCGGGTGCCGGCCGGCATCGAATCGATATTCGACACGGTGGCACAGGGCGACATGCTGCTGCACCACCCGTTTGACGCGTTCACGCCCGTACTGGAGTTGCTGCGGCAGGCGGCCGAAGACCCCAACGTGCTGGCGATCAAGCAGACGCTGTACCGTGCTGGCAAGGACTCGCCCATCGTCGAGCATCTGGTGCAGGCCGCGCGCAACGGCAAGGACGTGACTGCGGTGGTCGAGCTGCGCGCGCGTTTCGATGAGGAGGCCAACCTTGGCCTGGCTGACCGCCTGCAGGAAGCTGGCGTGCAGGTGGTATACGGCGTGGTGGGCTACAAGACCCACGCCAAGATGCTGTTGATCGTGCGTCGCGAGGGGCGCAAGTTGCGCCGCTACGTGCACATGGGCACGGGCAATTACCACACCGGTACGGCGCGGGTGTACACCGACTTCGGCCTGATCACGGCCGACCCGGACATCGGCGACGACGTGCACCTGGTGTTCCAGCAGCTCTCGGGGCTGGCGCCGGCGATCAAGCTTAAGTGCCTGCTGCAATCACCGTTCACGCTGCACTCGGGCGTGCTCAAACGCATCGATCGCGAGACGAAGCACGCGAAGGCAGGCAAGCCGGCGCGAATCATCGCCAAGATGAACGCACTCAACGAACCCCAGGTAATACGCGCGCTGTACCGCGCCTCGCAGGCCGGCGTGCAGATCGACCTGATCGTGCGCGGTGCGTGCACCCTGCGCCCAGGGGTAGCTGGCGTCTCCGAGAACATCCGCGTGCGCTCGATCGTCGGCCGGTTCCTGGAGCACCACCGGGTGTACTGGTTTGCCAACAACGGCGAACCGGACCTGTTCTGCTCCAGCGCGGACTGGCTGGAACGGAACCTGCTGCGGCGCGTGGAGACGGGCTTTCCGGTGCGGGACCCGGCGCTGGCGGAACGCGTATACGACGAGGCGCTGGACAACTACCTGCGCGACAACGTTTCGGCCTGGACCCTGCAGTCCGACGGCCTCTACGAGCGCCAGCAGCCCGCCGAAGGCGAGCCCCCCCATTCCGCACAGGCCACCTTATTGGCGAAAATCTGCGGATGAATGCCGTCCTCCACGCCGCGCGCCTCCCCCTGAAGGATGGCGACCTGCTCGCCGCCGTTGACCTGGGTTCCAACATTTTCCACATGGTGGTGGCCCAGCAACTGCTGGGCCAGCTCCGCGTGGTGGACCGCCTGCGCGAGACCGTGCGCATGGCCGAGGGCCTGGACCGCAAGGGCGGACTCAGCCCCGAAGTGCGCGACCGCGCGCTGGAGTGCCTGGCCCGGTTTGGCCAGCGGCTGCGTGACGTGCCCCCGTCGCACGTACGCGCCATTGCGACCAACACGGTGCGGCGCCTGGCCGTGCCGCAGGCGTTCCTGATGCCGGCCGAAAGCGCGCTGGGGCATGCCATCGAGGTGGTGGCCGGCCGCGAGGAGGCGCGCCTGATCTACCTTGGCGTGGCCCACGCGCAGCCGCCCAAGGACGGCCAGTTGCGCCTGGTGATCGACATCGGCGGCGGCTCGACGGAATGCATCATCGGCCGTGGCTTTGATGCACTGGAACGTGAGAGCCTGCAGCTGGGCTGCATCGCCACCACCCGCCGCTTCTTCGACACCGGCAAGCTGTCGCGCAAGCGCTGGAAGGACGCACTGGCGGAAGTCACCGCCGAGTTCCAGCAGTTCGCCAGCACCTACCGGGCGCTGGGCTGGCAGGAAGCGTTGGGCGCCTCGGGCACCAACAAGGCGATCGGCGAGATCTGCGCGGCGATGAAGCTGACCAAGGGCGCGGTAACCGCGCAGGCGCTGCCGGTGCTGCGTGACCGCCTGCTGCAGGCCGACCGCATCGACGCCATCGAACTGCCCGGCCTGTCGGCCGAGCGCCGCCCCATCATTGCCGGTGGCGTGCTGATCCTGGAGGCCGCGTTCAACGCGCTTGGCCTGGAACGCATGGCCGTGAGCAAGGCGGCGATGCGCGAGGGCGTGCTGTACGACATGGTCGGCCGCGGAGGCGCCCACGACCCGCGCGACGCGGCGGTGGCCGCGCTCATGGAGCGCTACGGCATCGACCGGGCGCAGGCGGCACGGGTGGAGGCCACCCTGATGCAGCTGTTCGACCAAGTGGCCGAAGCGTGGCAGCTGGACGAGGACGACCGGGTGCTGCTGCGCCGCGCGGCCATGCTGCACGAACTGGGCCTGGTCATTGCCCACAGCCAGTACCACGTGCACGGCTCGTACGTGCTGGAACACTCGGATATCGCCGGCTTCTCGCGGCAGCAGCAGCAATTCCTGGCGGCGCTGGTGCGCACGCATCGGCGCAAGGTACCCAAGAGCGCCTTCGACGCCCTGCCCGATCGCCTGTTGTCCGCGGCGCGCCGCAGTGCGGCCCTGTTGCGACTGGCAGTGCTGATCCACCGTGCGCACGAGGCCACGCCCATCCCCCAGTTGGAGGCGCTGGCTTCGGCCACCGGCTTGACGCTGACCCTGTCCAAGCGCTGGCTCGACGCCCGCCCCTTGCTCAAGGCCGACCTGCTGGGTGAGCCGGAGGAGATGGCCGGACTCGGGATTGCGCTTAAGATCGAGATGGCCTGACCGGGTGACGCCGCAGCGACGGCGGTCACCTGGCGGTCATGCCGCTGACACCCTGGCTTAATCGCCACGCGCGACGCTCTCCCAAACCGGGAGCCGCGCATGCGCTACGCCATCGTCACCGAGACCTATCCGCCGGAAGTGAACGGCGTGGCGCTGACCGTGCAGGGCTTGGAGCACGGTCTGCGGGCGCGTGGTCACGACGTGGACGTGGTGCGCCCACGGCAGGCACCCGAAGGGCATGGCGCACAGCATGAGCTGCTGGCCCCTGGCGTGCCGATTCCCCGCTATCCGGGCCTGCGATTCGGCCTGCCCATCACGGGGCGACTGGTGCGCCACTGGCGCGCCAGCCGCCCCGACGCGATCTACGTCGCCACCGAGGGCCCGCTGGGCTGGTCGGCACTGCGTGCCGCGCGGCGCCTTGGCATACCGGCCGCGACCGGATTCCACACCCGGTTCGACGAGTACATGCGCGACTACGGCGTCGGCTTCCTTGAGCGGACCGCGCTTGGCTGGATGCGTCGGTTCCACAATGCCGGCAATGCGACCCTGGTCCCCACGCGGGAGCTCTCCAGCTTCCTGCAGCGACAGCGCTTTGCCAACGTGGTGCGATTGCCCCGAGCGGTGGATACGACGCTGTTCCATCCCATGCATCGCAATGCGGAGTTGCGCGCGGGGTGGGGCGTAGGACCGGACGCGCTGGCGGTCATCTATGTGGGACGCATCGCGCCGGAGAAGAATCTCGGCCTTGCGGTGCAGGCGTTCCGCGCTGTGCAGGCGCAACGACCGGAAGCGCGATTCGTCTGGATTGGTGGTGGTCCGGAGCAGGCGCGGCTGCAGGCCGCCAATCCCGACTTCATCTTTGTTGGCGTGCAGCGCGGCGATGCGCTGGCGCGGCACTTCGCGAGTGGCGACCTGTTCCTGTTCCCGAGCCACAGCGAGACCTTTGGCAACGTCACGCTGGAGGCAATGGCCAGTGGTGTCGCAACCGTGGCCTTCGATTACGGCGCGGCTGGCGAGCACCTGCGCGATGGCATGCACGGCGCAGCGGTTGCCCGCGATGACGATGCACGGTTCATCGGCGAAGCGGTGCGCATTGCCGGCGACGATGCGTTGCGCCGGGTGATGTCGGCAGCCGCGCGCCACGCAGTGGAGGGGCTGCGACCGGAACAGGTGGCCTCCGACCTTGACGACATCCTGAAGGGCCTGCGGGCGGGAGGACGAGATGCATCGACTGCCATGGCGTGAGCGGTTCGTAGCCGGCGAGTCCGGCTGGTGCCTGCGTGCCAACCGGCTCTGCGCGCGTGGTGCGTCGCGCACGTACTTTTCCATCGTCAGCCGGCTGGGCGACGGCGTGTTCTGGTACGTGTTGATGGGCGCGCTGGTCTTGATGGACGGCATCGCGGGACTGGCTGCCTCCGCGCACCTCGCCGCGACAGGTGTGATTGCGCTGACCCTGTACCGGCTACTGAAGCACTGGACCAGGCGACCGAGGCCTTTTGCGTCGGACCAGCGCATACAAGCGTGGGTGGCGCCTTTGGATGAGTTCAGTTTCCCGTCCGGCCATACGCTGCACGCGGTCGCCTTCACCCTCGTGGCCATGGCGCACTACCCGGTGCTGGGCTGGGTGCTGGTGCCGTTCACCGCCAGCGTGGCGGCCTCGCGCGTGGCACTGGGACTGCACTACCCGAGCGACGTGATCGCAGCCACCGGCATCGGCTCGGCACTGGCCGCGGTGTCACTGTGGCTGGTGCCGGGCGTTTCCCTGTTCGGTTAAGCGTCCGCGCGCTAGTCTGCGAAACGCGCCATGTGGGCGCGCGTGATGTCGGGCCGCAACTGCCCCGGCCAGTCACGGTCAACCGCCACCTGCGCCTCGACCCGGGTTGCCATCAGCCCGTCGAAGTCCAGGTCGGCCACTGCCCAGTGCTGGGCGCCCTTCGTGCAGGCCAGCACGCCGTCCGCGGGCAGGCCCACATCCATCGGGGCGTAGATGGCCGCTTCCCCCGTGTTGGTATCCAACGCCGGACTCCATGCGGCCAAGCCGGCCGTCACCGATTGCGCGACAAAGCAGCGGTTTTCCAGCGCGCGCGCCATGCACCCCACGCGTACACGCGTGGCACCGGCCTCGGTGTCGGTGCAGCTGGGCACCAGCAGCAACTGGGCGCCGGCCTCGCACTGCGCGCGAACGGGGAGCGGGAACTCGCTGTCGTAACAGATTGCGGTGGCCGCGCGGATGCCGCCCACGTCGAAAACCTTCAGCGCATCGCCGGACTCGATGACGCCGGTCTGTTTCTCGAAACCGGTGAGTTGCAGCTTGTCTTGCCATACATGGCTGCCGTCCGGCGCAAAGAGGTAGCTTCGGTTGCGATAGCGTGCCAAACCGGTATCGAGCAGGAAGCTACCCGCGACGATGTGCATTCCGGTACGACGGGCTTCTTCGCTGAAGAGTGCCATCCAGCGTGTGTGGTACTCCTGCGTGGCGGCCAACGAAGCCAACAGGTCGGCGCGAATCTGTGCATCGAACGTGGCGGCCAGTTCCAGCGACAGGTATTCCGGCAGCACCGCGAGGGTCGCACCGGCCGCACGAGCCTCATCCAACCACGCAGACTGTTTGCGGGCGAACATGCCGAAATCGGCTGGGGCATCGATCACATACTTGGCGACGGCGACTTTCACCAGAACACCTCCAGGGGACGGATCCAGCAGGTCAGGGTATGCGGCACCTCGTCGTCGGCGCCCACTTCTGGCCACGGCAATGCCACCTGCATGCCTGGTACGGGCGTGTAACCACGCTTGCGCCAGAACACGTCGTTGTCACGGTGGTCGGCGGGCCGGCGCGGGTCGGCCGGATCTCGATCGACCGAACAGAAGGCCGTCCAGGCGAAGCCCCCAAGCCCGCGCGCGTGGGCCTCGCGCTCATCGAAGAATCGGTGCCCCAAGCCCTGCCCTCGATAGGCCGGCAACAGCACCGACTCCCCGCAATAGAACACCGTCTCCGGCCGATACCCCGCTGCCGCGAAGGGCGCGATGAAGGCCTCCGACTCCTCCACCAGCGGCAGGCCAGTCGACGCACCCACCACCTTCGCGCCATCAAAGGCAAGTACGGCGACGCCGCGCTTGCTGCGGGTGTAGACCTGCAGGTAGTCGGCCTCGTAAGCCACACTCCCCTCATACAGATAGGGCCAGTCCCGGAACACCTGGATGCGCAGGCGGGCAAGGTCATCCACGAAGGGGGCGATGGCATCGCCCACCAACGTCCGAACCGTGATGGATCGTGAGGTCATGGCAGCAATTCTAGGCCAGCGGGCCAGCGGCAGGGACCGACGCGCCGGCCCGATACCAATCCACCTTGCGGGTGGCGACCATGATGCCGGCCAGGATCGCGAACAGCAGCAGCGAACCCATGAGCAACGCGTTGTCCTCGGAGATCAACAGGCCGTACAGCGCGGCATAAAGCGCACCCAGCGTCATCGCGAATCCAACGCCGCGCCAGAAATTGCCCAGCACGTGGCACAGGTAGTAACCGATCAGGCCAACGCAGGCGGTGCTGGCCAGGACGTAGGCAAGCCCGAACGCAACGTGTTCGCTCACGCTGACCAGCAGCAGGAAGAAGATCGACAGCGCCAGCCCCACCAGTCCGTACTGGATGGGGTGGATTCGCAACTGCAATAACAGTTCAAGCATGAAGAAGCCCACGAAGGTCAGCAGCACGAAGAGGATGCCGTACTTGATGGCGCGGTCAGCCTGCGTGTACGGGTTGACCGGATCGACCAGCGATACGTTGGCGGCGTCGATCTCATTCAGTGCGCGTCCGCTTCGGTACTGCCGCTGTGCGTCGGCCGCCAACGCGGGTATCGCCCATTGCGCAGCGAAGCCATCGGCGCCGATCTGGGGCTGGCGCGCAGGGAACCTGCCGGCCAGGCGAGGATGCGGCCAACTGGACGAGAGCGAAAAGCGGTTCTGCTCGCCCAGTGGCACCAGCGACAATGACTCGGTGCCGCCCAACACCAGGTCCATGCGCGTGGCCAACCGCAAACGGGACCCTGCGGAGGGTGACGGCAGGCGTGCATGCACGCCCGTACCATCGCGACTCCCCTGGCCCTGCAACACAGGGGTCGGCGTGCCGTTGACGCTGAGGCGCGGGGTGCCCACCAATCCGCGGACATCCGCGATGCCATAGCTCAGCCACGGCTGCCCGATGCGGCGATTGACCAACGGGTCCTTGGCGGCGGGAATGTCGACGGTGAAGCGCGCATCCGCGCGCCCCGTCCATTCGTATATGCGCACTGCGTGGAGTCCCAACCGTCGCGTGGAAGGCTTCAGCGAGCCGCCGACGACCAGGGAATCGGGGAAGTACGTCCACTCGAACCGCTCATCTCGGCGCACCTTGCGGGTGCCGCCGCCCGCGTCGGCGACCTCTACTTCCACGGAGTCGGTGTACGGCACCACCAGTACCGGTCCGCCGAACACCTGCCCCCCGGCGAACGTCGTGGCGATCTGCGCCACCGCCTCTGCCCGATTGCGTTGCCGGTCATCGATCACGCCGTCGATCAGCCCCAGCGGCACCAGGATCGCCAGCGTCATGGCGAAGACAAAACCCAACTTGATCCAGAACCGCATTTCCCGCTCCCTGCATGGACGTGGCGGTCAGGATCGTCACCCCGCGTGCGCTAACGATGGCGCGACGGTGAAGTGGGGGTGAAGCGGCCGATCTCAGGTGCCGTCGCCATGCGCCAACGGCAACTCCAGCGTGGCGACCGTACCGCCGCCTTCGCGATTGTCCAGCGCAGCGCGTCCGCCATGCAGGTCCGCTACCTCGGCGACAAAGCACAGGCCAAGACCGCTGCTGCGGCTGCCGCCGCCGGGCCGTGGCAAGGAGTAGAACCGCTCGAAAACCCGCTCGCGCGCATAGTCGGGAACGCCGGGACCACGATCCAGCACCTCGAAGCGCGCACGGCCATCGGCCGTTTGCAGGCGCACCTCGACCTCGCCCACCGGGGGAGAGAAATCCAGCGCATTTTCGACCAGGTTGACCAGGGCTTGTCGCAACAGGAACGGATCGCCCAGGACGACCGCGTCGCCTGTCGGCAATGACAACCGTACCCGCCCATCCCCCTTGGCCCCATGGGCATCGCACTGCGCCAGCGCATCGCGCGCAAGGTCTGCCATTTGGACCAACTCAGGGCGTTCCAACTGCTGGCGATGCTCCACCGCTGCAAGCGCGAGGAGCTTGTCGATCATTTGTGCCATCCGCTCGCCCTGGTGGCGGATGTTGCCGACGAATCGCGCCCTGTCCTGGTCGGGCATGGGCGACTCAAGCAGTTCCGCGCTGCCGCGGATGGCGGCCAGCGGTGCCTTGAGCTCGTGGGTCAAGGTGTGCACGTACTGCTCGACGTACTGCTTCCCTTCCAGCTGGGCCCGCATCGTTTCCAACGCGCGCCCGAGTTCGCCAAACTCGCCCGGCACCTCGGGCAGCGCCACCCGCTCCCCCGCGGTGACCGCCTGCGCATAGCGACGCAGTCGCCCCAACTGCCGCGACAGCCACCCTGCCGCGAGCACCCCGACCAGCAGCGAAACGCCCATCAATGCCAGCCCCCAGCGCAGCACCTTGGACTGGCTCCGCTCGATGAACGGCGCGATGGTGCGATTGGGCTTGGCCACGGTCAGGACCCCTGCAATGCGTCCCTCCGCGTCGTGGATCGGCGCCGCTACGTGCATCACGCTGGAGTCGGGGTCCTTGGGATCGGACAAGGTCGAGCGCGCGCCATATCGTCCCTGCAGCGTCAGGTACACGTCGTTCCAGCGCGAGTAGTCCTTGCCCAGAGCGCCGCCCCGCCCGCTGCGCGCATCCGTATCGAATACGACAATGCCTCGGGCGTCGGTCACGTACACCCGGTATTGGCTCGCGCGCTTCTGGAATCCCCAGATCTGCGCGCCGAAGTCGCGACCAGCCAGAGTGCGCATCCGGGTGGCGAAGCTGCCTTCGTTGATGCGTCCGGCCAGCAGGTCGTCGGTTGCCAGTTCCGCCAGTACGTTGGCGGTGTCCACGAGCGTGTCCTCCATTGCCTGGCGCACGCCGGGTTTCACCTCGGCGACAAACACGCGACCCAGCAGCAGCGCAGCCATGGCCACCACCAGGAAGTACCCGAGGAAGATCCGCAGCCCGATCTTCACGGCGACCTCAGTCCACCGCCAACGAGTAGCCCAACCCACGATGCGTGCGGATGGGGTCGGCTGCGTTGGCCCCGGCCGCGCGCAACTTGGCACGGAGTGTCTTGATGTGGGTATCGACGGTGCGGTCGCCGCTGTCGAGTGCATCGCCCCACACACGGTCCATCAATTGCGCGCGCGACAGCACCGCACCCGGACGCTGCAGCAATTGCGCCAGCAGACCGTATTCGTACCGCGTCAGGTCCAGCGCCTGGCCCCGATAACGGATGCGGTGGCCATCGGCGTCGTGTTCGAAACCGGCGACTGTCTGCACCCCTCCCCCCGAGGTCGGTTGTGTCCGCCGCAACACCACCCGCACCCGCGCCACCAATTCACGCAGGGAGAACGGTTTGGCCACGTAATCGTCCGCGCCGATCTCCAGCCCGAGGATGCGGTCAGCCTCCGCCGCCTGCGCGGTAAGGAAGATCACCGGCAGGTCGCGTGTCCGCCGCAGCTCCCGGCACAGCGCGAACCCGCCCATGTCCGGCAACCCGACGTCGAGGATGGCCAGGTCGAAGTTTTCTCCCGCCACCTGACGCAGCGCGTCGCCGGCGGTCAGGCAATGGCTCACCGCCAGGCCATCGGCACGCAGGGCGTACACCACGGTCTCGGCAATCGCCATCTCGTCTTCGACCAGCAGGATCCGCGGCATCACGCCCTCGGCCATGGGGAATGCCGCATTAGAGCAAGGTGGGCGGTCGACGGGCTACCCTATGCGCATGAATTACCGCCACGCCTTCCACGCCGGCAACCACGCCGACGTCATCAAGCACCTCACCACGCTGGCCCTGTGCGACGCGTTGGTGGCCAAGCCGACCGCGGTCTTCGCGCTGGACACCCACGCGGGGCGCGGCCTGTATGCGCTGGACAGCAACTCCGCACAACGCACGGGCGAAGCCCAGGGCGGCATCGGCCGCCTGATGGCCGAAGCCCCGAGCGACCCGTTGGTGCAACGCTACCTGCAGGCCGTGCGCGCCTGCCGCAACGAACACGGCATGGCCGCCTACCCCGGCTCCCCATGGCTGCTGGCCCACGCCCTGCGCGAGCAGGACCGCATTGCCGCCTGCGAACTGCACCCGGAGGAAGCTGGGCAACTGAAGGCCAACTTCGCCCGCGAACCGCGCGTGGCCGTGCATGAGCGTGACGGTTACGCCGCAATCAAGGCCCTGCTGCCGCCGCGCATCGGCGAGACAAAGTTCGCCCGCGGCCTGGTGCTGGTGGACCCGCCCTACGAAGCCCAGCTGGAGGAGTTCGACGCGGTTCTCTCCGGCGTGCGCGAAGGCCTGACGCGCTGGCCGCAGGGCATTTTCGCCGTCTGGTACCCGATCAAGCTGCGTCGTTCGCTGCAGCCGTTCTTCCGCCGCGCCGCGACGCTCCCGGCCAAGTCGGCGCTGGTGGCCGAACTGATGGTGCGCGAGGATGACTCGCCGCTGCGCATGAACGGCAGCGGCATGCTGGTGCTCAACGCCCCCTGGCAGCTGGATCAGCAGCTCAAGCCGGCGCTGGCCAAGGTGGCGAAGGTGCTGGCGGAAACTGCCGGGGGCAGCGCCCGCGTGGAGTGGCTCAAAGCCCCGGAGTGATCAGCCCGGGGACGCGAACAGGGCCAGGCGCGACAGCCACCCCGCCAGCGCCGCGCCGCCCACCACCAGCGGCACGGGCCAACGCCAACGGGCCACCCCAAGGTAGGCCAGCAGCGCGATCACCCCGGCCACGGCGTTTTCCTGCCACGACTGGGACGTGGACAAGCGCCAGCCAAACCAAAGTGCGAGGCTGGCGATGACGCCCACGATGGCGGCGGTGATGCCCGACAGCATTGCCTCCGCCCACCGCCACGCCGCGATGCGCTCGATCCACGGCGCGGCCGTAAGCACGAACAGGAAACTCGGCAGGAAGGTCGCCCACAGCGTCACCCCGGCGCCCAGCAACGCGGACGCCAGCGGCGACGCCAGGTCCGGATGCTGCCAGCCGCCCATAAAGCCCACGAATTCCAGCACCAGGAT
>CBFGOS010000025.1:0-13948 GCA_965650425.1 uncultured Lysobacter sp.
CTGCGCTCGCGCTGACCGCGACGTTTGCGGTGTGGTTCGACCTGGTGCCGTGGTTGCGACGCAGCCTGGGGAATGTCGCGTACTTTTTCTGCTGGACGTTCCTGATGGCGGGCAACATTGCCCGCGGCGAGGGCGGGTGGCCGGGCGATCCGCAGGGGATGCTGGCGGTCGAGCGGGCGCTGAACGCCGTGGTGGGCGGCAAGGGCGGGTTGAGCGTGGGCTCGCAGGCGTTGGAGGGCGCGCCGCCGGTGTTGTTTGACTGGACGCACTGGGCCGTGGGGGGCGAATTGCTGGTGGGACGCGGGTTCTGGATGGCGCTGGCCGTGGCCGCGGTGCTTGCGGCGGCCCCGCTGTTGGACCGCTTTGCCGCGCACCGTGGCGGTGCCCGTGTGGCCTCCACGGAGGGCCGCACGTTGCGCTGGCTGGAGGTAATGCTCACGCCGCTGAGCGGCAGCGCGTTTGGCGCATTGGTGGGCGCGGAGGTGCGGCTGGCGCTTCGGCCGCGACGCTTGCGCTGGTTCGTGGCGATGGGGGCGGTGTTTGCCGCGCAGTTGTTTGCGCCGGATAAGGGGCTGGTGGCGGCGGTGCTGGCCGGGTGGCTGTTGTCGATGGACACCTTGGGCCGCGCGGTGCTGCGGGAGCACGACACCCGCACCGGCGCGCTGGTGTTCACGGCCGCGGGCATGCGGCACCGGCTGCTTGCGGCGCGGGCGTTGGTGGGCGTGTCGTTCGCGTGGGGGGTGACGCTGCCTGCGCTGCTGCGCCTGGGCGTGCAGCAGCCGGCCGCCGCGCTTGCCCTGGCCGTGGCCGGCGTCTCCGTCGCGCTGTGGGGCCTTGCCTTGGGAGCGCTGTTCCGTAACGCGCGGCCGTTCGAGCTGGCGTTGGTCACCGCTGCGTACATCAGTGTGCAGGGTGCGCTGGTGCTCAACGTACTCGTCGACCCGATGGCGACGCTTGCCGGCCACGCGCTCGCCCTGCCACTTGCGCTGCTGGCGCTCGTGGGCGCGTGGCGACCACTGGTGGCGCGGGCGCGGTAGTGCGGGTCGGCGGCATGGTCCCTTGGGGCATCGACTCCCGCGATATGATCCGGCGGAAGTCGCACAGCCGCCAAAGAAGGACACCGCCATGACCATGCCACTGCAATGCCGCTGCGGCACCGTGCAAGGCGAGATCGAGCCGGCGCGTGCCTACGCACGGGTAACCTGCTACTGCAAGGACTGCCGCGCTTTCGCTCGCTATCTGGCCGTGCCCGGCGTGCTGGACGCCAGTGGCGGGACCGATGTCATTCCTTTCGCGCCGGCAGCAGTGCGGTTCACTGCCGGCACCGAGCACGTGGCCTGCATGTCGCTCAGCCCCAAGGGATTGCTGCGCTGGTACGCGACCTGTTGCCGAACGCCGTTGGCCAACACGCCGCGCGATCCCAAGTTGCCGTATGCAGGCGTGGTGACCGCATGTGTCGCCGCAACGCCGCAAGCGCTGGAGGCCGCCTTTGGCCCGCGCGACCACATCGTCGTGAACGCCGCATCAGCGACCGCGCCGGTCCGCCCGACACCGTTAGCGTTTATGTGGGGCGGCGTGCGGATCTTTGCCGGCATCCTTGGCGCGCGCTTGCGGCGGGAGCGCACCTGGGCGTTCTTCGATGCCAATGGCCGTCCGCTGCGGGAGCCGCACGTGATCAGTCGGGAGGAGCGCGCGGCGTTGCAATAGCCCCTACTTCCGGCACTCCGTGAGGGGTGTCGAAGCGGTGATCATGGTTACCGCCGTAGCCACGTTAATGGACGACTGCCATGAATCTCAAAGCGTTGCTTGCCTGCGTGGTGGTTGCGTCGGCCTGTGCTTGCGCGGCGCCACTGCGAGCCGAGCAGAGTGGGTCTCGTGTCGCGATCGAGCTGGTGCCGCACGACACGCAATGGGAGGTGCGCTACAAGCTGTCGCGGCCGGTGCGTGCGCTGCGCTTCGTGCGTGTAGACCGACATGGGAACCGCGCTTCCTTGTGGGTGCCGGTTGACCCGGCATTGGCAATCGCGCGGGACGATGGCGAAGAAGTCGTGCGCCGCACCGACGGCGCGGCGTTCGACCAAGCGGCGTTCCGCATGGCGCCGCGGTATGCCACGTTGGAAAAGGATTACGCCCCCTTTTCGCCATTCGGCGATGGCGGGCTGCTCATCCACACCGGCCGCTTCCATGCCTGCGCGGAACGTTGCACGGGAGGCGAGACCTTCCAGCTTGCCCTGCAACCGCCAGCCGGGGCGCATGCCATCGTCCACGGCCAGGTCGTGCCTTCCGTCCGGTTTGAAGACGGCGGCGACGGGACCAATCTGTACGTGGGCCGCGGTTTGCCGGTGACGACGCCGGACGTGGTCGCGGTGATCGACCAGACGTTCCCCGCCGACTCCCGCGCGCGGCTGGAGGCGTTGTTGCCACGCTTGATGGCCTTCTATGGTCGCGAGTTCGGTGCGCTGACCACCCGGCCGATGCTGTACGCCTCGCGCGATGAAGCCCATCCGGGGGGTGGCTATGGCTTCCAGGGTGGGACGCTGCCGGGCCAGGTATTCATGCACCTCTACGGCCGCAATGAAGCGTTCGGAACGCCGGCATTCGCGGCGCGCATGGATTGGTTCTTCGCGCACGAGGCCGCACACCTGTACCAGGGGTACCCGGCGCTGGTGGATGCAGGCGACAGCTGGATCCACGAAGGCGGGGCCGATGCGTTGGCTGCAGTGGCGTTGCAGGCCTTGGGTGTCGTGGACCGGGATAGGGTGCGCGTGCGTTTGCAGGCCTCGCTGGAGGCGTGTGCCAAGGGTATCGCGCGGCATCCGCTAACGCGGGCACACGTGGAAGGTTCGTTTGATACGTTCTACGCATGCGGCCTCGTGATGCAAATGGCCGTGGACGCCGCCGCGCTTCGTGCCAGCGACGGCGCCTGCGGGCTGGCGTGCGTGTGGCGCGATTTTCAGAAGGACGTCGCCGCAGGCGCGGCCTGGAGCACCGACACATTCATTGCCGTGTCCGCAAAGCGCACAGACCCAATTACCGCGCGATTTCTTCGTGCGGTGGCGCACGACGTGCCCGCGCAACCGGGCGTGATGCTGCGCGAAGGGCTGGCGCAAGCAGGTTTGGCGCAGCCGCCATCGCCCGGCGGATTGGAGTAGAAGTTCCAGCTCATGGGAGGGGGCACGAGGGCGCGCCTGCTATCCTCGCAACATGGCGAAACTACTGCTGAACCTGCGAAACGTCCCCGAAGACGAGGCCGATGACGTCCGCGCGATGTTGGACGAGCACCGGATCGCCTTCTACGAAACCAAGCCGAGTCGCTGGGGCATATCGTTCGGCGGCATTTGGGTGACCGAGGACGCGGACATCCTGGAGGCCAAGCGCCTGATGGCCATCTACCAGCAGAAAAGGCAGGCGCGCGTACGTGCCGAGTACGAGGCAGCGAGGCGTGAAGGCACGGCGGAGACGTTCTGGACGGTGCTGCGTGCCGAGCCCGCTCGCGTCGCACTTACGGTGCTGGGCATCCTTTTCATGCTGGCGCTGGTCGCGCTGCCGATCATCATGCTGCGCGGGTAGGAATGCGTACGCTGTCCGGATGGAAGACCGCAGCCTTCCCCGGCTGGGCACCCCGTCAGCGACCTTTGTGTTTTCCCTTCCCTTTCCCCTTGCCGCGACCGCCAAACCATCGCTCGCGGAAGGACTGCCACCGTGACGGAGGCCTGTGGCTGCGGGCACGCACCTCCCGCGGTGCGCCCAAAGCTTGCGCGCCGATGGCCGGGGCCGTGAACTGCGCCCACATGCGCGCGGGCAGGCCTCCGCCGGTGACGCCCTGCATTGGCGTGTTGTCATCATTGCCTACCCACACGCCCACGGCCAGGTCGCCGGCCAGCCCAACGAACCAGGCATCGCGGTGGTCCTGGGTCGTTCCGGTCTTGCCGAACGATGGCTGCGACAGACGCGCGGCGCGGCCGGTGCCCTCATCGACGGCGGCGGCCAGCAGATGCAGAAGCGCCACGCGCTCTTCGTCCCGGAGCACGGACTTGCCATGCCTCGGAGCGGTATCGGGGGCGCGCACGCCGCGCGGCTGCACAGGACCGGTAGGCGCGCCCAAAGCGGCATAAGCGGCAGTCAGTTCCAGCAGGTTGGTCTCCGAGACGCCCAGGGCCAGCATCGGGTCGTCCTTCAGCTCGCTCTGTATGCCGAGGTCGCGGGCAGCGCGCATCACTGCACGAGGGCCGACCTGTTCGGTCAGGCGTGCGGCCACCACGTTGCTGGACTGCGCGAAGGCCTGCCGGAGCGGGATGGTGCCGGCATAGGTGTCGTGGTAATTGCGGGGCGTCCATTCGCCAATGGTGACCGGCGTGTCGTCTACCGGGCTCTCCACTTTCAGTCCATCGCGCAGCGCGGCAAGGTAGACGAACAGCTTGAACGTGGACCCCGGTTGCCGCTGGGCCTGGGTGACGCGGTTGAAGGCGCTCCGCGCATAGTCGCGTCCCCCGACCATCGCGACGACCTCGCCGTTGGTGCGCATGGCCACCATGGCTGCCTGGCTGACGCCATCGCGGGCGCCTGTGCGGAGGGCGTCACGGACCACGCGCTCGGCCAAGGACTGCAGGCGCGGGTCCAGCGTGGTGGGTACTTCCACTTCGCCATAGGCGGCGGGGAATCGCGCCTTGGCCTGCGGGGAAACCCAATCGGCGAAGTAGGTGCCAACCGGCAGCGCTGCACGGCCGTTCCGCAGGCGCGCGGGGCGGGTGCGGCGGGCTTCCTCCGCGGTAATGGCGCCGTGGTCCACCATCGCCTGCAGTACTACGCGGGCGCGCTCGCGGGCTCCTTCCAGGTTGTCGGTGGGTGCCAGGGTGGAGGGCGCCTTGATCATGCCTGCCAGCATCGCCGCCTCAGCCAGGGTCAGCTCCTCGGGAGCACGGTCGAAGTAATGGCGCGCGGCGGCACGCAGGCCATACACGCCATCTCCCAGATAGATGCTGCTGAGATACCGCGACAGGATTTCGTCCTTGTCCAGGCGGGCTTCCAGCCACAGGGCGATCAACGCTTCCTGCGCCTTGCGCCGGAACGTACGGTCGGACGGCAGGAACGACGTCTTGGCCAGTTGCTGGGTGATGGTGCTGCCACCCTGTTCGATCTGGCCGGCCTTGGCGTTGTGTCGAGCGGCGCGGGCGACGCCGCGGAGGTCGATGCCGAAGTGCTGGTAGAAACGCCGGTCCTCGATGGCCAGCACGGCGTCGCGCACATGGGGCGGCAGTTCCCGGACATCGACGGGCGCTTCCTTGAGGGCGCCCCGCCGCGCAAAGGGCTTGCCCTCGCTGTCGAGCAGCACCAGCGTGGCTTCCGGCAGCGGTTCCAGCGCGCGGGAAACCGGAAGGGCCCAACTCAGCCAGAGGAAACCAAGCAGCAGAGCGGCGACCGCCGTGCCGGCGACGCGCCAAGGATTCGTCCTGAGCCAGGCACGCACGCGCTCGGCACGGCTGGGGTGAGCCGTTGGATGGCCGGCGGGCACATGGGTTGTCGCCGTTGCATGGGCGCCAAAACTGGGCGCGTCGACAATGTCATTCATCCACCCAGTTTGCCGGGTGGCATTTCATCCGCCGCGTGAAGCGACCGGGCAGCCGCGCCGATCTAACTGCATCCCACCAATAACCGGATGTCTTGGCTCTGTGCAACGAGGTAACTGGATTGGGCCGATGTAAGCCATCGTTCGCTCTGCGCGCTTGCGAGGTGGGCAAAGGCCTGCAACTCGCTGCATGTCGGCGTGATTCGAGATGCTGCCAGGGCCCGCAGGGCGGCGTTGAGCTCGGCACGCAAGGCGGACGCAATGGGTGAATCGGGCAATGCGTCCAGGTCATTGCGAAGCTCGAGGATGGCGGATTCGGGTGTCGGGCCGTCCTGCCGAACCACGAGGTTGTGCAATCCTCCCGCCGCGATCTTGGTCACGCCGTTCAGTCCCACGGGGATGCTGGCCTGCGAGTACGTGTTGTCACCCCATGCCACCAGCGTGCCGTCGGCACGCAGCGCGAGGGCGTGAAGCGCGCCGGCCGAAATTGCCACGACGTCCGACAGCCCGGCAGGCACGTCGAGCACAGGTGTATCCGCACCCCACGCCACCACGGTGCCGTCGGCGATCAGGGCCAGGTTGTTTCTCTCGCCGGCGGCGATGGCCACGACATTGGTGAGGCCGGCCGGGGCGCTTGACTGGCCTTCGTCATTGCGCCCCCAGCCCACCACGGTGCCATCGGACTTGAGTGCCAGCGAGTGGTACGCGCCCGCGGCAATGGCGGTAACGCCTGTCAGGCCTGGCGGCACCGTCGCGCGGCCATCGTCGTTCCAGCCCCAGGCCACGACCGTGCCGTCGGCGCGCAGCGCCATGGCGTGGCCGCCGCCTTGTGCCACGGCGACCATGCGTCTCAGCCCGAGCGGCATGGATGATTCCGGCTCGACTTGCAGATAGCCCCATGCGGCCAGGGTTCCGTCGGCCTTGAGCGCCACGTTGGAGTTTCCGCCCGCGGCTACCGCGATCACGTCGGTGAGCCCGGCGGGAACATCCGTTCGCCCCAATACGGGATAGCCCACTGCGAGTACGGTTCCGTCCTCACGTACGATGACGCTGTGCGCGCTCCCCGCTGCGATCGCCCTGGGATTGTTGATCCCCGCCGGCACTTCAAGCTGCCCCTGTTCTCCGTCGCCCCATGTCACCAATGTGGTCTGCGCGGCGCCTGCGCCCGGCCAGCATAGGCATGCCGCCAGCCAGAAGCCCATTGCGTGCGTTGGACGTCGCCGGATGGTGGGCGTGTGTGGACCGACAGCTTCGTCGAGGACACGTGCAGGCATGGCGTCACCTCTTGGGGAGTAGCTTGCGCGTGATTCGGATCAACTGCGCGTTACTTCTTGAACGCACGTGTTGAAGCCACCCGGACATCAAGTGGCGCGCGCGTACTGAATCGAGACCGGTGCGTTGAGGGACTGAATCACTCACCAACCTGAACGCAATCGACCGGCTTTCGTCTCACACATTGAGACGGCAAGCGGCCAACATGGAGACATGCAGCTCACCGAGAAGTTGGCCCTGTTGGCCGATGCAGCCAAGTACGATGCTTCCTGCTCCTCCAGCGGGGGCGCCAAGCGTGATGCGCGGGGCACAGGCGGCATCGGGTCGACGGGCGGCATGGGCATCTGCCATGCCTACGCACCCGACGGGCGGTGCATCTCGCTGTTGAAGATACTGCTTACCAACTTCTGCATATACGACTGCGCGTACTGCATCAACCGCCGTAGTTCAAACGTACGCCGTGCGCGTTTCAATGTGGACGAAGTGGTTCGCCTGACCATGGACTTCTATCGCCGCAACTACATCGAGGGGCTGTTCCTGTCGTCAGGGATCATCCGGTCCAGTGATTACACGATGGAGATGTTGGTGCAGGTGGCCAAGCGACTGCGGCAGGAAGAGCGCTTTCGGGGTTACATCCACCTCAAGACCATCCCCGATGCATCGCCCGAGCTGCTGGCAGAGGCGGGGAGGTGGGCCGATCGCTTGAGCATCAACATTGAGTTGCCCACCGAGACGGGCCTCAAATCCCTGGCGCCGGAAAAGGATGCGAAGGACATTCGTCGATCGATGGGGCGATTGCGGCTCGGCATAGACGAGGCTAAGGCCGAGAAGAAGGCGCCGCGCTTCGCACCGGCCGGGCAGAGCACCCAGATGATCGTGGGCGCGGATGCGGCCAGTGATCGCGAGGTGCTGCTGACCAGCCACGGGCTCTATACGGACTACCGCATGCGGCGCGTGTACTTCTCGGCGTTCAGCCCCATCCCCGACGCCTCGCGAGCGCTGCCATTGCGGCCCCCGCCGCTGGTGCGTGAGCACCGGCTTTACCAGGCCGATTGGCTGATGCGCTTCTATGGCTTTGACGTCACCGAGATCGCACCGACGGATGGCGCCGGGATGCTGGACCTGGACATCGATCCCAAGATGGCTTGGGCGCTGCGCCACCGGGAGCGTTTTCCGGTGGACCTCAACGCGGCGCCGCGCGAGATGTTGCTGCGGGTGCCCGGGTTGGGGACGCGTACCGTAAGCCGTCTACTGGTGATGCGGCGGCACCGGCGCGTTCGGTACGATGATCTGGTCAAGTTGCGGGTTCCGATGGGCAAAGTAGGGCCCTTCATCTGCACGCTGGATCATCGGCCGCGCGCCGAGGTGGAGAGCGCGGCCTTGCGCGCGGCAGCCGCAACGCCGCGTCAGCCGGACCTGTTTGGCTACTGATGCACAGGGTGGCCTTGGTCGACGGGGCGGACCTCGCCGAATGGCGGGTCGCGGCGCGTACGCTGCTATCCAATGGGGTGCCCCCGGAGCAGGTGCTGTGGGACAGCGGCGCGCAAGGCGACTTGTTGGGTGGTTTGGACCGTTCCCCCCGTGGGGAGGCCGCGACCCCGCCACTGGCCCGGCAAAAACGCGAGATCAAGGTGCCTCGCGACTTCATCGACCTGTCCACGGACGTGTTGGCGCATGCCGATGCGCGCCGCCATGCCGTGCTCTACCGCCTGTTGTGGCGCTTGGTGAACGGCGAGCGCGCATTGCTGCACCTGGTGACTGACACTGACGTGGCGTGGGCCAACGATGCCGCCAAGGCAGTACGCCGCGAGCGGCACAAGATGAAGGCGTTTGTCCGCTTCAGGGAGGTCGCCGCTGCAGAAGGCCCGGTATTCATCGCCTGGTTCGAGCCATTGCACGACGTGCTTCCACTGGTGGCACCGTTCTTCGCCAAGCGCTTTGCTGGCATGCGCTGGTCGATCCTGACGCCCGGCCGCAGCGCCCACTGGGACGGACGACTGCTGCACCTGGGGCCAGGCGCACAGCGCTCTGACGCACCGGGCGACGATTCGCTGGAGGCCCTGTGGCGTGTGTACTACGCCAACATCTTCAACCCCGCGCGGTTGAAAGTGGACGCCATGGTGAAGGAAATGCCTGTTCGCTACTGGAAGAACCTGCCGGAGGCGGCGCTTATTCCCGCATTGATCCGGGATGCCGGTTCGCGGATGCAGACCATGCTGGAAGCGGGGCCGACGGTCCCACGAAAGGGACGGCGACGCGAGGACTGAGTCAGCCCAAGTCCACTTGCCCCACCTTGTCCTTGTAGCTCTCCTTGGGGTCCACGCCCAGCAAGAGCTTCACACCCGCCAGGAGGCTGTTCTCGTTGAGCCAGACGTGCGCTTCCGCCGTGTCCATGCGCAGCAGACGGAGCTTGGGGTCGTCCTTGCCTTTTTCGAACCATGCGGCGATGAACGGATTCCACAGGCGGTCGATCACCTCGCGATCAGTGTCGATGACCACGTGACCGGTGATGGTGGCGAAGACGTCGTGATCCTTCGAGGCAAACGTGGCGGTGGCCGCATGGCCACGGCTGCCTTCGAGTGATTGCGCCAATTCCGTGTCGCTGGCAGTGAAGAACCAGAGCGGGGCCTGATTGTCTTCGGTCAACGCCGTCATGGGTCGGGGAGTGACACCTGTGGCGCCCAGCATGACGGTCCGGTCCTTGCCCAGCGCCTTCCACAGTTTGGCTTCGAGTTCCTGGGGGTTGCTCATGGGGCTCTCCAACGGGTTGGGCCGACAGGTGTATCCCCGTCCCCGTGACAGTGGCGACAACGCCTGGCAGTCGCGAGGGCAGGGACGTGAACAACGGACCTGGCAAGGTCCCGGCGTGAACCCGCACCCGCCTGTCAGTGCAGCGCATCAGGGGCCGGGCGCCGGGCGGAATTGGACGCCGGTGCCGGTAGCCCATACCATCGAACGCCATGAGCGCAGCCCCACTCCAAGCCGACTTCGGCGCCGGACACGGCCAAGACGTCCTGGAAAACGCCGGCGTCTACAAGACGTTGCTGGAGTCCACCAAGGCCATTCCCTGGAAGATCGACTGGGCGAGCATGTGCTTTGCCTACATTGGTCCGCAGATCGAGACGCTGCTGGGCTGGCCGCAAGGCAGCTGGCTGACGGTGGATGACTGGGTCGCGCGCATGCACCCGGAGGACCGCGAGTTCGTCGTGGGGTTCTGCGTGTCGCAATCGCAGGCCGGCGTGGACCACGAGGCGGACTATCGTGCGCTCAAGCCTGACGGAAGCTACGTCTGGATCCGTGACGTGGTGCACGTCGTGCGCAAGGCAAACGGTGAGGTTGATTGCCTGATCGGGTTCATGTTCGATATCAGCGAACGCAAGAAAGCGGAGGACGAACTGGTCCGGCTGCACAAGGAGCTGGAGCAGCTTTCGCTGACCGACGGCCTCACCGGCATTGCCAACCGGCGCATGTTCGACCAGCGCCTGGAGACGGAATGGAACGATTCGCGTCGCAGCGGCAAGCCGCTTTCGCTGATCGTGCTGGATATCGACTATTTCAAGCAGTACAACGACACCTACGGGCATGTGGCCGGCGATGAATGCCTCAAGCGCATGGCCGGCCTGTTGAAGGGGATCGCCCAGCGGCCGCGTGACGTCGTGGCCAGGTTTGGCGGCGAGGAGTTCATCCTGCTGCTGCCGGAAACGGATGACGCCACCGCTCGCGAACTGGCGGAAAAGTGCTCCCGCGGTATCGCCGGGTTGCGGATTCCACACGGCGGCTCGGGTGTGTCTGATCTGGTGACGGCGAGTGTCGGCGTCGGGACGGCGGTCGTGGGCCCGGGCGCGACGGCACGTGAATTCGTCGAGTCGGTGGATCGGATGCTGTACGTGGCCAAGAGCGGTGGCCGGAACAGGATCGAAGTCAGCACAGCCTAATGCCTCGCGGATGGGGGGCAGGGGGGTGGTGACGCACTGATTTCCCCGGGACAATAGGCGCCCAACCTGCGCCGTCCCTGTTGCCATGCTAACTCTGCGCGTTGCATTCCTCTTTCTGCTGATCGCGGCCAGCACCGTGGTGCACGTGGTGCCGCTGCTGCTGGTGGCGCTGGTGAAGGCACTGCTGCCATCGCAGCGCCTTCGCGTGGCCAGCAACCCGTGGCTGACCGGGCTTGCGGAGAGCTGGATCGGGGTCAACAACTGGATATGGGACCGATTCACCGACACTCGGTTGACGGTGCGCGAAGACGCGGCGCCCAAAGTGGACGGGCATTACCTGGTGCTGGCCAACCACCAGAGCTGGGTGGACATCCTGGTGCTCCAGAAGGTGTTCAACCGGCGCATGCCGCTGTTGCGCTTCTTCCTGAAGCGGCAGCTGTTCTGGGTGCCGCTGCTGGGGATGGCTTGGTGGGCGCTGGATTTCCCGTTCATGGGCCGCTATACGCCCAAGCAGATCGCGCGGCGGCCCGAACTGGCCGGGCGTGACATCGCCGCGACGCGCCGCGCTTGCGAGAAGTTTCGCGCCATTCCGGTGGCCATCATGAATTTCGTGGAGGGCACCCGGTTCACGCCTGCCAAGCATGCCAAGCAGGGCTCGCCGTACAAGCACCTGCTCAAGCCCAAGTCCGGCGGCGTTGCCTTTGTACTGGATGCAATGGGCGAGGGCCTGCACGCGATCCTGGACGTGACCATCGCCTATCCCGGCGGGTCTCCTTCGCTGCTGGACCTGTTGGCCAATCGCGTTCCGGAGGTGCGCGTGCAGGTGCGCGAGCGCGCGATTCCGGAAGAGATGCTGCGCGGCGATTACCAGAACGACCGCGCCTTCCGCGTTCACTTCCAGCAATGGATGAACGGCGTATGGCGGGAGAAGGACGAGGCACTTGGGCAACTGTTGGGCGAGCGCGGCTGACCCAACGGCGTGCAGGCATTACGCCCTGTCCGGCTTCAACCTCGCATTGACTGCTTCCAGATAGCTGGGCCCGACTTGTACGTTCGCGCCCTCGCGGACGGTGAGGGTCATGCCGCCATTGGCGTGCCGTTGCAGTCCGGTCACCAGGCTCAAGCGAACGAAGGCGGAGCGGTGCACGCGCATCAGCTGCGCAGGGTCCAGTCGGCGCTGCAGGGCCCCCATGGTCGTACGGTGGATATGGCTGCGGGTGGCGGTATGCAGCATGACGTAGTCGCGGGCGGCCTCGATCCAGTCGATGTCGCGTACCGGTACGCGTAACGAGCCATCACGGACCTGCACCCAGATCGCGTCATCGTAGGAAGTGTCCGGCGCGGCCGTTGCGGCGGCGCCTGGGGCGGCTGCCTGCTGCAACGCGCGCCGGCGCTTGGCCCTTTCCACGGCGTGTCTCAGCCGGTCGAACCGCACGGGTTTGAGCAGGTAATCGGTGGCTTCGACCTCGAAGGCGTCCGGCGCGAACTGTTCAAAGGCGGTGACGAACACGATCTCCGGGCGCTCATCCACGGGTATGTCGGCCGCCACGGTCAGGCCGCTCTTCTCAGGCATCTGAATGTCGAGCATGACCAGGTCGGGCCGCAATTCGGAAATGGCCCGCATGGCTTCCTCGCCGTCGGCTGCCGTGCCCACGATGTGCACCTCCGGCAACTGGCGGAACAGTGCGCCCAGCCGGTCCAGCGCGAGCGGCTCGTCATCCACCAACAGCACGCGCAGCGGCTTCATGCCGCCTCCATGGGCGTTACGCCGGATGCGGTCAGCGGCAAGCGGACGATGGCGCGGAACCCATGTGGCAGGGGTTCGGTGCTGAGGGTGCCGCGCGTGCCGTACAGCACGGCGAGTCGCTGTCGGATATTTGCCAGGCCGACGCCCGTGCCGGGCTTCACGCCCGCCACCTTGGCTGGATCACCGTCGTCCTCGACGGTGATCAGCAGGTCATCGTCCTGGCGCGCGAAGCCGATGCGCAAGGTGACGGTGCGGCGCGTGGGCGCGACGGCGTACTTCACTGCGTTCTCCACCAGCGGCTGCAGCAGGAAGCTGGGCATGGGCAGGTCTTCCAGCCGTGGCGGGCAGTCGATGGCCACGCGTAACCGTTCCCCAAAGCGCACGGCCTCGATGTCCAGGTACGTCTCGATCGTGGCGATCTCACGGCCCACGCTCACGCTGTTCTGCAGGTCGGCAACCAGTGTGGCGCGGAGGAAGTCGGTCAGTTTGGCGAGCATCGCCTCGGCGTCGTCGTTGCGGTGGTTGATGACCAGCGACGAGGCGGCATTGAGCGCGTTGAACAGCAGGTGGGGATTGAGCTGGTAACGCAGCGCGGCCAGCCGGGCCTCGCTGGCCGCCGCGTCGGCGTGCGCGGCCAGGGCACGGGCTTCGCTCGCGGCCGCGCGGGCTTCGACCAGTTCGCGCTCGCGCTCGCGTACCGTGCGGTGGGCCTGGATGATGAGGAGGATGGCCGCGATCAAGCCGTACAGCCAGATGAATCCGATCGTGTTCTTCAGCGTGGTGGCGAAGGCGCCGGAAGGGTCGGTGCGCGCGGCGATGCGCAGCCACCAGCTGGCGGCGAAGTCGGCAACGCCCAGCAGGGACGCTGCCACAAGCACCACGCCCGCCATCGTGAGCAGGCGGGCAGGAAGGGGGCGGTGGCGCACGCGCACGGCAACCACGTGGATCAAGGTGGTCAGCGCGATGCCGACCACATACAACACGCCCACGTGCTCGAGGAACCTAGGGGGGAGCGGGGCACCACCCAGATAGGTAGGCAGGACGAACATCCCGCAGGACAGGGTCCAGACGCTGAATCCCAACCATGCGGCCTGGCGGGCCCCGTCGCTCAGAATGGCCATGTCTCTCCCCGTGCGCGGTGACGGTCATACCTTAGGGCAACGGTCGCACGGGTGCGCCGATTTCGTCGCGGGATTCCCGGCTTTCGTCGACCCGCCCTGGCTTGGTCGCAGCACGGCAGCCCCTGGTCGAATCATTGCTGCCGCGCGCGCAAGCGGCGCCTAGCATGCCTGCATCGAGAGCGCCGGCACTGTGCTGGCCAAGGATGAGGGACGACCCATGATGCGCAAAGTGCTCCTGGCCGCGTTGGCGGCCGCACTGGTACCGGTGGCCCACGCCGCCCCGCCGAGCGCGGAGGACCGCGCCGCG
>CBFGOS010000026.1:0-13856 GCA_965650425.1 uncultured Lysobacter sp.
ATCTCGTTGCTGTGGATCTCGGCGGTTTTGATGACGCCTTCCGGGTTGATGACGAAGGTGCCACGCAGGGCCAGGCCTTCTTCTTCGATGTGCACGCCGAAGGCGCGGGTCAGCTGGTGGGTCGGGTCGCCGACCAGCGGGAACTGGGCCTTGCCGACGGCCGGCGAGGTTTCGTGCCACACCTTGTGCGAGAAGTGCGTGTCGGTGGTGACGATGTACACCTCGGCACCGGCCTTCTGGAACTCGGCGTAGTGCTGGGCGGCGTCCTCGACTTCGGTCGGGCAGTTGAAGGTGAAGGCGGCCGGCATGAAGATCAGGACCGACCACTGGCCCTTCAGGCTGGCTTCGGTGACTTCGACGAACTCGCCGTTGTGGAACGCGGTGGCCTTGAACGGCTTCACTTCGGTATTGATCAGCGACATCGTGCTGGAATCCTCTGGTGGGGTGGTGGAAGCGGAGCGGTGATTCGCTACAGGTGGAATCATAGGCAGCACCGATAGATACAGCAAATCGATTGTTGGTATTGGATTGATAGATAAAGACTATCGATACCGGGCTGGGGCCCCGGTCCTCGGCGCTTCAGCGCTCGGTGGCCGTCGCTTCCGGCATCCCGTACCATCGCCCGTCCTTGTTACCCACCCTTGACCGTGCCCCGACTGGACGAACTGCTGCGTGCCGCCCGCCCCCGGTTGGAACCCGGCGAGGCCGACCTGTTGCTGGCCCACGCGCTGGGTCGCCCGCGCACCTGGCTGTTCACACATGGCGACGACGAGGTCGGCAAGGACGCTGCCGAACGCTTCCACGCGCTGGTCCGACGGCGTGAGCGGGGAGAGCCCGTGGCCTACCTCACGGGGCAGCGCGGCTTCTGGCGGTTCGATCTGGCGGTGGGGCCGGCCACGTTGATTCCCCGCCCCGAGACCGAGCGCTTGGTCGAGCTGGCGCTGGAGCGGCTGCCTGACGACCAGCCGCTTCGCGTCGTGGACCTGGGCACCGGCAGCGGCGCGATTGCACTCGCAGTTGCCTTCGAGCGGCCTCGCGCCTCGGTGGTGGCCACCGACGCCAGCAAGGCCGCGCTGGACGTGGCGCATGCCAATGCCGTGCACCTCGGTTTGGCCAATATCGAATTTCGATTGGGCAACTGGTACGAGCCCCTGCAGGGCGAGCGCTTCGCGTTGATTGCCAGCAACCCACCTTACATCGCACTGGGCGACCCGCATCTGGACGCGGGCGATCTGCGCTTCGAGCCCGCCTCGGCGTTGGCCTCGGGGCCAGACGGGTTGGATGCGATCCGCGAGATCGTCGCCGGTGCGCCGGCCCATCTGGTTCCGGGTGGCTGGCTATTGCTGGAGCACGGTTGGGACCAGGGCGCGGGCGTTCGGGCTTTGCTGTCGTCGGCGGGGTTCGTCCAGGTCGTGACCGAACAAGATCTGGAAGGGCGTGATCGCGTCACCCTGGGCCAATACCCCGCCTGACGTTGCCACGTGCCGGGCTGGGTGATGCGCGCGGCCGTGTTGCTGGGCCGCCGATCCCACGAGTCGATCCTTCAAGGTGCCCAAGCGCATCCGGCGCGCATCTCCCAAGCACGGAGGGCTACACTTTCCCGGTTCCTCCCGCCGAGACCTCCATGCGCACCCTGTACCCCGAGATCCAGCCCTACGATGTTGGCCAGCTGAAGGTCGACGACCGCCACACGCTGTATTACGAGCAGTGCGGCAACCCGCAGGGCAAGCCGGTGGTGATGCTGCACGGTGGGCCGGGCGGTGGCTGCACGGACAAGATGCGTCGCTTCCACGATCCGTCCAAGTACCGGATCATCCTGTTCGACCAGCGCGGTGCGGGCCGTTCCACGCCGCACGCCGATCTCGTCGACAACACCACCTGGCACCTGGTCGCGGACATCGAATCGCTGCGCGAGCACCTGGGCGTCGACACCTGGCAGGTGTTTGGCGGTTCGTGGGGTTCGACCCTCGCCCTGGCCTACGCGCAGACCCATCCGCAGCGCGTCACCGAGCTGGTGCTTCGCGGCATCTTCATGCTGCGTCGCTGGGAGTTGGAGTGGTTCTACCAGGAAGGCGCCTCGCGCCTGTTCCCCGATGCGTGGGAGCACTACCTGGCGGCAATTCCGGTGGTCGAGCGCCACGACCTGATCAGTGCCTTCCACCGCCGCCTTACCAGCGAGGACGAGTCTGTGCGCCTGGCCGCCGCGAAGGCGTGGAGCGTGTGGGAAGGCGCCACCAGTTTCCTGCATGTGGACGCGGACTTTGCCAACAGCCACGAGGATCCGCAGTTCGCGTTGGCCTTCGCGCGCATCGAGAACCATTACTTCGTCAACAGCGGCTTCTTCGAGGTCGACGACCAACTGCTGCGTGACGCACACAAGATCGCCCACATCCCGGGTGTGATCGTGCACGGCCGCTATGACGTGGTGTGCCCGGTGGCCAATGCGTGGGACCTGCACAAGGTGTGGCCGAAGGCCGAGCTGGTGATTACGCCAGCGTCAGGGCATTCGGCGTTCGAGGCCGAGAACGTCGACGCGTTGGTGGCGGCGACCGATCGATTCGCCTGAGGGTGGTGGGCTGACAGAGAGGCATTGGGGCCGCCGAAGATCGCGGCCCGATACCCGGCTCACGGCCTCAGGCGGGCGACCCGTCCGGATTGCGGTCCACCATCCACAATCCACCCCAGAGCTTGAGGTCCAACTCGTAACCCTCACGCTGCTTCTGCATCAGCCATGCGGGGGCCTCCGCCACCGGCACTTCGTGGACGATGATGTCTTCGCCATCCACGCCACCGCCATCGCCCACCTTGCGCAGGCCCGTGGCGCGCACGTATGCGATGCGCTCGTTGCTCATGCCCGATGAGGTTGGGCCGATCAACAACACTTGCACCTCATCGGCGTGCCAGCCAGTTTCCTCTTCCAGTTCGCGACGGGCCGCGTCTTCCAGCGTGTCCTCACCGGCCTGGTCGCCGACCAGCCCGGCCGGCATCTCGATGGTGCGTCCCTGCAGCGGAACGCGGAACTGTTCGACGAAGATGATCCGGTCCGACGGCGTCACCGCGATGATGATCACGGCCATGCCGTTGCCGTGTGTGCGCTCGGCATACTCCCACCGACCGCGGCGCAGCAAACGCAGCCATTGGCCGTCGTAGAGCGTTTCGACGCTGCCGTCACCGCCGGCCTGGTCCGCGTGGCCCGCCAAAGTGTTGTGGCCCGTGTCATGCAGGGCCGTCTTCAATGCGTCGTGTTCGTTCGCGTGCATCCCTTCCGTCTCTCTGGGTGGCCTTCGATGGTGCGACCCGCGCGGGCGCGCTCGCAGGCCGGATGCTACGACGCCGTGGATGACGGCGCGATTTCCACGCCGGCGGCCTGGTGCAGCCGGCGCCGGGTCATCGGGCCGAAGCGTAGCGCTTCGCACAGCGTCGCGAGTTGCGCGGCATCGGGCCGGTCGCGGGCAAAGTGCGCATCGTGCCCGGTCAATGGCGCGTCCAAGGCAATGGTGGTCAACCGGCGGCACAGCAGCGCCTGCTCGCGATGCGCCCGCAACTTGGCTGCCGTACTCGCCGCACCGCGCAAGCGCAGGAAAGGGATTTCCTCCACGCGATCCAACAAAGCGTCCAGGCTGCCGAAATGGGTCAACAAGGCGGCCGCGGTCTTCGCACCGATGCCGGGCACCCCCGGGATGTTGTCCACCGCATCCCCGCACAACGCGAGGTAATCGGCGATCTGGTGGGCGTGCACGCCGTGGCGCTCCGGCACGCCATCCATCCCCCAGCGTTGACCGCGTGCGAAGTCCCATTGCACGTCTTCGCCGTCCAGCAACTGCGACAGGTCCTTGTCGGCGGACACGATCACGCCTCGGTAGCCCTGCGCGCGCATGGTCGCCAGCGCGCTGCCGATGAGGTCATCTGCCTCGTATTGCGGGTGGGCCAGCACCGCCAGCCCCAATGCCTGGCACAGGGCCTTGCAGTGTGCGAACTGGCGCTTGAGTTCCACGGGCGCGGGCTCGCGGTTCGCCTTGTAGGCCGGGTACAGCGTATTGCGGAAGCAGGAGTCCAGCGCCTCGTCGAAGGCGACGGCGATGTGCTGCGGTCGCTCGCGTTCGACCAATTCCAGCAGGAAGCGGGCGAAGCCGTGGACGGCATTGGTCGGCCAACCCTCGTCGTCGTGGAACTCGTTGGGCATGGAATGCCACGCCCGGAACACGTAGAGGCTGGCGTCGACCAGGTACAGGGCCGGCCGTGTGCGCGCCGTGGGCGTCATGCGGGTGTCCATTCGGTCAGCAGCGCGGCCGGATCAGGGCGTTGCCGCTCCGGGGACTCCAGGGTGGGCGTGCCGATGTGGATGAAACCCACCACGCGCTCTTCCGCCTGCAGGCCCAGCCAGTCGTGTACCACGGGGTCGTAGGCAGGCCAGCCGGTGAGCCAGGTGGCGCCAAAACCCAGACCCTGCGCTGCCTGCAGCAGGGCGAAGCACACGCAGCCTGCCGAGAGCAGACGCTCCTGTTCGGGAATCTTCTCGTCCGGCCCGAATCGGCCAACCACGGTCACTACCAGGGGCGCCAGCGAGAAGCGTTCCCGGTCCTTCTCAACGACGGCGTCCGCCGCGTTGGGATCGCGTTCGCGGCTGCGAGCTGCCAATCGCTCGCCCAGCACGTGGCGTGCGTCGCCGCGTAGCGTAATGAAGCGGAATGGAACGCGCTTGCCGTGGTCCGGGACGCGCACTGCCGACTTCAGCATGCGCAACAAGGTGGCCGGGTCCGGCCCGGGCTCTGCCAGGTGCCGGGCGGGCGTGGAGCGGCGGCGATCAAGGCAAGCGAGAGGCGGGAGCGCGGAAATATCGGGCATCGGTCACGGAATTCGAAAAAGGAAGGGCGGCAGACTGCCAATCGTGCATCAATTGTGGCGTCACTTGGGATAATGTGACCCAAAGCGTCAGTAACGTTGGGAGGCCGTGTGTCCAGTCACCCGCCCGGCGCAGCCCGCGCCATGAGGACGGATCCGTTTCGCGTGCTTGAGGAGCTCAAGCGCGCCGCATTGGAGCGTCTGGGTGGCGTACCGGGGTCATTGTACGGCCCCATCGAGGACGCGCTGGCACTGTCGGCGACCCACCTGGAGCGGGACGCGTTCCAGTACGAGGACCAGGCTGCACTGTGGAGCCTGCGCCACCAGCAGGCGGCCCAGGTCATGCGCTTCCGCCAGCAGCTCGCCAAGGGCTTTGACGAGTTCCGCACGCTGCGTCAGCCGGGCCGCAATTACCTGACCCTGGGGTTGTTGGACGAGGCCCAGCTCGACATGCACCTGGCCGGTGAGCGCATGGCCGAAGGCTTGGCCCAGCGTTACCAGAAGCCCTTAGATGCCGTTGAGTCGCGCCTGCGCACGCTGGCTGCAGTGCTGGGCCTCAAGTCCATGGTCAATCCGATTGGACCGGTGAGGCTGGCCACGGCATTCGTCGAGGCGTTCGAGGGCGCCCGCGTGCCCGCCAAGCTCCGCGCCGACCTGTTCCGCTATTACGAGGCCGAGCTGGCGCGTGTGCTCGATGGCCTGTATGTCCAGGCGGGTACGCTGCTGGAGGAAGCCGGGTACGGGCCGCAGGCCGAGCCCCTCACGGTGAGCTCTGCGGCACCGCTCGAATCACCGGCGATAGCGCCGACGACGGCGCCTGTTCCGGCACCGCGGACAGGCGCCCCGACCGCCGCCGCGCCATCACCTGCCGCGCCCGGCGCGCTGAACGAAGCGCCGGCCCCAGTCACGCTCGATGAACTTCGCGACCTGCTGCACGCATGGCGGGAGGCGGGCGCCGACCCGGCTGCCGCAAGCCTGCAGTCGCCGCAGCGCACGCTGCAAGGGCGCCGCGACCTGCGCGCAGAAGAAGTGCTCAGCGTGGCCTCGCTGCTGCAGTGCGAGCCCACCGACGCATTCGCCCGCGCACTGACATCGCAGGGCGAATTGGCGGCCGCCATCCGCGAACGGTTGGGTGACGGCGCCCGTCGATTGGGGCTGAGCCCGGACCACACCACGCTGAGCCGCGACAGCGAAGACGCCATCGACCTGGTCGCGATGGTGTTCGAAGCGCTTTTTTCCACCCAGGACCTGCACGAGCGCTGCCGGCGCCTGTACTCACGCCTGGTGCTGCCGTACGTGAAGGTGGCGCTGGGTGATCGTGGGCTCTTCGATATGCCCGCACATCCTGCCCGCAAGTTGCTGGATGCGATCACCGAGGCCTGTGCCGGCAACAGCGCCGAGACGCGCTTCGAACGCGAACTGTTTGAGCGCGCGGCCCTGGTCGCGCAACGTATTGCGGTGGAATACCGCGAAAGCCTGGCGGTGTTCGAACAGGCGTTCGCCGAGTTGGATGCCCTGTTGCTTCAACAGCGCCAACGCATTTACCTGCAGGAAGAGCGCGCCGCGCAGGCCGTGCACGGGCGGGAGCGACTGCAACATGCCCGCGCCCAGGCCGATGCGGTGGTGGCACGCCGGCTGTCCCTGCAGCCGTTGAGTGAGGCCATCGCGGGCTTCCTGGGGACATCGTGGCGGCACCACCTGGTGCAGGTGCTGCTGCGCGATGGACTCGATAGCCCTCGGTTCGCCGAGGCGGTGGGTTTGGGCAACGCGCTGGTGGAAGTGGACGGACTGGCCGCACAGGCCAACGGGCGCGCCTTGGCCGACCGGCTGCTCGGGCTCCAGCGCACGATCGTCGAATGCCTCGCCAGCTCCGGTGATGACGAGTCGGGCGCGCGCCACGGGTTGGTGGCGCTGGTGCGTGGCCTCGCGTCGCCAGACGCACCGCGCGTGGTTCATCCGCTCCCGCCGCAACCCGAGGCCGATGCCGGCACTGACGACGACGGCCTGTGGCTGGCCGGTGGCACCGACACGTTGCCCCCGCAGGATCCCTCGATGGTGCAGGCGTTGCGCGCCCTCCAGCTGGGCGACTGGGTGCAGCTGATCGATGTCGAAGGGGTCACGATCAAGGCCAAGATCGCTTGGATCAGCCCGCTCACCTCCCGACGCATGCTCGTCAACGACCGGGGCAGCCGGGTGCTCGTCGGCTCCGTCGAGGAATTGGCCGCCCTGATGGCGCAGGGGCGCCTTGCCGTTGCCCGGACGCCGCATCCCTTCGCCGAGGCCATGGCCGAGGTGGGTGGCCGCCTGCGCCAGATCGCGGCCTGATTCTCTCCCCCACAACTGTTCACCCCCCGCGCCGCGTTTGGTTACGATGCGGCGATAGGGCTACGGAGGGATGGCATGTCGTCAGCGGGACAGGCAGTCAAGGTAGGCGTGGCCCGCGAGGCGGCCGCAGGTGAACGTCGGGTTGCATTGACGCCGGAGACTTGCCGGAAACTGGTCGCCGCAGGTGTGCAGGTTCGCATCGAGGCCGGTGCCGGCACGGGTGCCGGCATGACCGACGAGGCCTATCGACAGGCCGGCGGCGAAGTGGTGGCCGATGCAGCCACCGCGCTGGCCGATGCCGACATGGTGCTGTGCGTGCAGCCGCCGGTCCCATCAACGCTGTCCGGGTTGCGCGAAGGCGCCACGATCATCGGCATGCTGGCACCGCAGGCCGAAGAGGCGCGCGCTGAAGCCATCCGGGCACGCCGACTGGTGGCGTTTCCACTCGAGCGCCTGCCGCGGACCACACGCGCGCAGGCCATGGACGTGCTCAGTTCGCAGGCGGGCATGGCTGGCTACAAGGCGGTGCTGATCGCCGCGCAGCTGGCGCCGCGCTTCTTCCCGATGCTTACGACCGCAGCAGGCACGATCCGGCCGTCAAAGGTGCTGATCGTGGGCGCCGGCGTGGCCGGGCTGCAGGCCATCGCCACGGCCAAGCGCCTGGGTGCGCAGGTCGAGGGCTTCGACGTGCGCCCGGAGACGCGCGAGCAGATCGAATCGCTGGGCGGCAAGTTCCTGGACCTGGGTGTCAGCGCGGCGGGCGAAGGTGGCTACGCGCGCCAGCTCACCGACGAAGAGCGCGCCGAGCAGCAGCGGCGACTTGGCGAACACCTCAAGGGGATGGACGTGGTGGTCTGCACTGCCGCCGTGCCGGGGCGTCCCGCGCCGAAGATCATCAGCGCGGCCATGGTGGCGGGAATGAAGCCGGGCAGCGTGATCGTGGACCTCGCCGCGGAAACGGGTGGCAACTGCGAACTCACCCGGCCCGGCGAAACGATCGAAAGCGGTGGCGTGGTCGTGGCCGGACCGCTCAACCTCGCCAGCAGCGGCGCCGTGCACGCCAGCGAGATGTTTGCACGCAACGTCTTCAACTTCGCCAGCCTGTTGCTGAAGGATGGCCAGATGCACTTTGACTGGGACGACGAGCTGCTCGCCCGGACAGTGTGGCCGGAGCGCGCTACCGGCTGATCCCCGCGCGCCATCGGCATTCACGGCCATGCGCGCGTGGCCGAAGATGTCGCGACGGCCAGCGGGCCGGTTAGGGATCTGCCCGGTGCAACGCCGCCGCCGGATCCGCCTTCGATTACGGGTGGCGCGGCATCGGTTCCGGGCGCGCCGTCGGCGGATTGTCCTTGACCCACTCGGCACGCTGCTCGGGCGTCATCTGACGCCACTGTGCTTTCAACGCCGCACGTCCTTCCGGATCGAGCGTGCGCATCTTTTCAAACAGGGCACGCATTTCCTCGCGCTGACCCGGGCGCATCTCCTGCCAGCGGTGCATGCCGTGCCGCGCGCGCTTGCGCTGCTCGGGCGTCATGGCCTTCCAGCGCGACGCGTGGTCAAGCAGGCGCTGCCGGCTCTCCGGTTCCGCGTTCCAGCGTTCGCGCAACGGCGCGATCAGGGTCTCGCGCTGCGCAGGGGTCAGCTTGTCCCACGTGGGCAGCGGGGTCGCGGTGTCCTGGTCGGAAGCGATGGCGGGCGACAACCCGGCAAGCAGGAGGGCCAGCGCCAACAGGAAGGCGGAGGGACGTTGCATTTCAGTACTCCGGGTTCGTCGGCATGACGTCGTCGGTCGACGCCAGCCACAGGTAGAAGTCGGGGTTTTCGTCAAGCGCGGCAGCCGGGTCGGCGGCTGCGCCATCGGACGTGGTCGTGGCCACGTCAGGGGCCTGTGGCGCAGGGACGCCGGTTGGCTCGGACCGCAGCTGCAACGCAATAGCCAGCACCGCGACCGCCGCGAACACCGTCGGCACGGCCCACGCCAGGCGATGACGCAACTCACGACCTTGGCCCCGTCGAGCGGCCTGTGCCAGCCGGGCCTGTGCCCGGGGCGACAGCCGCCGCAGGGAAGCGTCATGGCACGAGCGGGCCGTGGCGTCGAAGCGGGCCTGCGCGTCGTGGTTGCCCGTCGACGCAGGCAGGTGGGCTACGGTTTCGGTGCGGTTGGCAGTCATCGCCAGTCCTCCAGGTGTCGCTGCAGCGCATCACGGGCGCGCGAAAGGTGTGTCTTGACCGAGCCTTCGCTGCAGCCCATGACGTGTGCGGTGGTCGCCACGTCCAGCTCCTCCAGCACGCGCAGGTGGAAGGCCTCGCGTTGGCGACGGGGCAGGGCGGCCATCGCCTCGGCAAAGCGCCCGTAGGCCTCACGCCCATCGTGGGTCCGCGAGGGGTCCGGGCCGTCGTCCGCCCAGTCCGGCATGGCGTCGTCATCATTCGGTTGGCCTGGCAGCAGCCAGCGCAGGCGGAACGCCCGGCGCCGCTGCAGGTCCACCACGCGTCGTCGCAGGATGCTCCAGAACAGGGGAGTCCACTCCGCGGACGGCCGCTCCGCATAGCCGAGCAGCTTGGCCATCGCGTCCTGCACCGCGTCCAGCGCGTCCTCGCGGTCGCGCAATCCCAGTTCGGCGAAGCGGAACGCGCGCGGCCCGATGCCTGCCAGGAACGCCTCCAGGCTCGGCGGCCGGTCCAGCGCCTCGCTCACCTCCGGGTGGGCGGCGGTGTCCGGCGCAGGCGCGTTGTCGGCATCATGGGTCACGCGCAGCAGCATAGGGCATGGGTCTACCGGGGCGGGCTTGGCAACGGTTCCAGCGGCAACCCGTGCGGGGTGGCACAGTGCCGTGGATGCAAGCAATAACGCCCGGGGGCGCCCCGGGTTGACACCGTTCCGGCGGCCGCACGAAAGCGTCCTCGGGGACGGTTATGATCCGATCAAGGGACGCCGAACTGGCCAGATGGGGAGCAGGACCGATGGGTGATGGATTCGTCGCGTTGTACATCTTCATGCTGGCCGCAATTGCCGGTCACGTGATCATTTCGCGGGTGCCGGTGATCCTGCACACGCCGCTGATGTCGGGCTCCAACTTCATCCACGGCATCGTGCTGATCGGCGCGATGGTCGTGCTCGGCCACGCCGACACGACGCTGGAAAAAGCCATCGGCTTTGTGGCGGTGCTGCTGGGGGCGGGCAACGCGGCCGGCGGGTACGTGGTCACGGAGCGCATGCTGGAAATGTTCAAGAGCAGCAAGTCGCCCGAAGGTGGCAAGTGAGCGGCGGCATGCACGCCCGGATGATGCGTCAAGTCAGTTCGGCCCTTGTGCGCTCCCAGCGGCAGGCCCGCTTGGGCATGGTGGGGCTGCTGAATACCGCGATTGAAATGCGCGAACACCATCGGCTGGACAAGCAGTCCGCGTCGCCTTCGGATAGGAGCCAAGCATGAGTGCGTTGACCCTGGTGAAGCTGAGTTATTTCGTCGCGGCCACGCTGTTCCTGCTGGGCCTGCAGCGCATGGCCAGCCCGAGGACCGCGCGCAGCGGCATCCAGTGGGCCGGCGTGGGAATGCTGATCGCCACCGTCGCCACGTTCTTCCTGCCGGGGCTGCACAACGTCGGCCTGATGATCGTGGCCATCGTCATCGGAGTGGGATTGAACTGGGTCTGGGGCAAGAAGGTCGCGATCACCGACATGCCGCAGATGGTGGCGCTGTTCAATGGCATGGGTGGCGGTTCGGCGGCGGCGATCGGCGCGGTGGAACTGGTCCGCTACTCGGCGGGCGCGCCGGCGCCCTCCACGTTCACGCTGTCGCTGGCGGTCACCGGTGCGTTGATCGGTGCCGTGTCTCTGACCGGCTCGGTGATTGCGTGGGCCAAGCTCGACGGACGCATGGACAAGCGCTACACCTTCCCCGGCCAGCAGTGGTTCAACGCGCTGGTGGCGTTGGCTGCGGTGCTGTGCGGCGTGATGGCGCTGCACACGCTGGCGATGCCGTGGATCATCGTGTTCTTTGCGCTGTCGCTGGCGTTGGGTGTGTTGATGACGCTGCCGATCGGCGGTGCCGACATGCCCGTGGTCATTTCGTTGTACAACGCCTTCACCGGTCTGGCGGTGGCCTTTGAAGGCTACGTGCTGGGCAACGAGGCCCTGATCATCGCCGGCACCATGGTCGGTGCGGCAGGCATGCTGCTGACGCGGCTGATGGCCAAGGCCATGAACCGCAGCATCAAGAACGTACTGTTCTCCAACTTCGGTGGCGGCGGTGCGTCGATGCAGGAGATCGGCGGGTCGATGAAGCCGATTGAGCCCGGCGACGTGGCCGCGATGATGGCCTACGCCGAACGCGTGGTGATCGTGCCCGGCTACGGCCTGGCCGTGGCGCAGGCGCAGCACAAGGTGTGGGAACTTACGCAGAAGCTGATGGAGCGCGGGGTGAAGGTGAAGTTCGCCATCCACCCGGTGGCGGGGCGCATGCCCGGCCACATGAACGTGTTGCTGGCCGAAGCAGGCGTGCCCTATGACCTGATCGCCGACATGGACGACATCAACCCCGAGTTCCCGACCACCGACGTGTCACTGGTGATTGGCGCCAACGACGTGGTCAACCCGGTCGCCAAGACCGATCCGGCCAGCCCGATCTACGGCATGCCAATCCTGGACGTGGTGTCGTCGAAGAACACCATCGTGATCAAGCGCGGCAAGGGCACCGGTTTTGCCGGCATCGAGAATGCGCTGTTCTATGCCGACAACACGCGCATGTTGTATGGCGATGCGGCCAGCATGGTGGCGGCGCTGGTCAGCGAGTTGAAGGCGCTGGACGGCGGCGGGCACTGACTTTCAGCCAACCGCGCCGCGGCGAGCATCGCGGCTGCCGCCATCTCGCAGTGGGCTTGGCCCATCAGTAGCGCGCGTGCCGGACGCTGGCGTCACGACACCGTGCCTTCAGCGCGCCAGCCAGCCCGCCATCACCAACGCCACGGCGATCCACAGCACATCCATCGGGCCGTTGGCCAGTTGGGCCAAGGTCCACGCGTGGTCGCTGCCCAACCGGGTGATCGACTCCCACGGCTTGAGGCCCATCATTCCGCCCAGCTGCGCGGCGATGATTGCCCAGTTGGCGACGGCGACCATGGCGACGGTGCCGGCCAACGCTGCCAACACCCGGGTGCGGCCCGGCGGCCAGCCGCTCAGGCGCAGCATCCACGCGACGTCCAGCGCCCCGATCACCGCCAGCCAACTGACCTGCCGGTTGGTGTAGAGCGCCACCAACGTCCAGATCGCGGCGAAACCGACAGTGGCCAGCACCAGGAGCAGCGGTGACAGCCAGGGGATGGACCGGTTGGACGGAGTCGCGAGAGTCATCGGTGCGCAGTGGGTAGCAGGCCGCACAGCATAGCCGGGACCCGGCGGGGGTCAATTTGGACTAGAATGGTCCCATTCGACTCAGCCCCCCCATCTTCCCCATGTACTCCCGCAGCAGCGAGCCCGTCCGGTTCGAACGCGATTGCGACGTCGTCATGGTCCCGCAGGGTGACAAGGTCACCTTGCCGGCCGGCAGCGTCGGCTACATCACCCAGGCGCTGGGTGGCAGCTACACCGTCTTCGTGGAAGGCAACCTGTTCCGCGTGGCGGGCGGGGACGCCGACGCCATCGGAAAAGAGCCCGTGCCCCCGCTGGAGCTGCCGGAAGGGGCGGACGACGAGGCCGTCGAACAGATGGTGTGGAGCCAGTTGCGCACCTGCTTCGACCCGGAAATCCCGATCAACATCGTCGACCTGGGCCTGGTGTACGAGGCCGCGGTGAAATCACGCGAGGACGGGCAGCGCGATGTGGCCATCCGCATGACCCTGACCGCGCCAGCGTGCGGCATGGGCGACATCCTGGTCGCCGACGTGCGGGACAAGGTGGAAATGATCCCGACCGTGGTCGAGGCGGATGTCGAACTGGTGTTCGACCCGCCGTGGAACCGCAACATGATGTCGGAGATCGCCCGGCTCGAAACCGGCATGCTCTGACCGCACGGCGGCTTATCGCGCCGCCCGCGCGTTGACCACCTTGATGGCGCCCCTGGCCTGGTCGGTGCGCGGGGCCATCCATGCCAGCGTCACACCCCGCAAGCCGGTGCGCTGGGCAAACGCCGCGCGGGTCGCACCCGTGCATGGTCCGACGACGGCGTCTGGCGGCATCAGGCTGTGCACTTCCTGAAGCACGAGGGCGTCGTTGAAGTGATGGGCCTTGGCGTCCAGCCGCGCCAGCTGGCGCAGGGCCGCCTCGCTGTTGCCCAGGGCGAGGGTGTGGCCGATGTCCAGTTCGGCCAGGCGGTTGTGCAGGAACCAATCGTCCGGCGGCAGGTTGGCGCGGGCGAGGTCAGCGTGCCTCCGGCTGGCAGCCCAGTCACCGCGCGCCGCGGCCACTTCCGCCAGTCCCAGGGCGACCATTCGCGAGAGGTGGTCATAGCGCGCCCGCGCCGCCGCTGGCGCGACACCACGATAAATCGCCTCGGCCTGGTCCGGTTGCCCCGCGCGCGTCAGCGCGGTTGCCACCGAGACGGCGGGCCACCAGCGGTCTGGCCCGTCGGGCAGGGTGTTGATCCGCGCCAAGATCGCCTTCAAGGCAGCGGGGTCGGCGCCGCCTGGGCGGGTAGTGGCGTCCAGCATCACCCTGCCCAGATCCGCCAGGAGGCGGGTCATGCCGTGGT
>CBFGOS010000027.1:0-13843 GCA_965650425.1 uncultured Lysobacter sp.
CCCTTTCCTCTTCCCCCTTCTTTCCCCCCCCCCCCACGCCCGCCGATGGCCACACCCGCCCGGCGCCCCAAGGGCCGGAAATGAGCGCGGCCGGCATCGGGATTGGCGCGGTGTCCGCGGTGGTGGGCATTGGCGGCGGCAGCATGACCGTGCCGCTGCTGGTCTGGCGGGGCGTGGCTCCGGTGCGTGCGGTGGGCACCTCGTCGGCGTGCGGCGTGGTCATCGGACTGGCCAGTGCCGCGGGTTACGCGCTGCAAGCGCCCGCGGGGGCGCTGCCGGCGCACGCCATCGGCTACGTCTACCTGCCGGCAGCGGTCGGGGTTGCCATCGCCTCGGTGTTCGCGGCGCCCTACGGCACGCACCTGGCGCATCGCCTCTCGGGCGAGGCATTGAAGCGCGTGTTTGCGGCCTTCCTGGTGCTGGTGGGGAGCAGCCTGCTGGTAGGGGGCTGAGGCCGGCGTCATCAGCTAGGGGGGCGCTCCCCCACACGGTCTGACTGCCATGGCCGTGCACTTTGCCGCTTGTGGCGGATTCACAAATTGTTTACAACCCTGATACGCCACGGAGCAGGGGCCGGGCGGCTTTGTGCTGTTTCATCACTTATAGGGAGAGAGGTCGATGCAAGCGTTGCGCCGCAAGTCGTTGGCGAAAGCCATCCAGTTGTCCATGCTGATTGCCCTGCCCGGCGTTGTCGCCGCGCAGGAAGCCGAGTCGTCGCAGGCGACCACCCTCGATTCGGTGCGCGTGACCGGTACCCGCATCAAGAAGGCCGAGATCGAGAGCCAGGTGCCGGTGCAGACCCTCTCGCGCGAGGACATCGACCGCACGGGCCTGACGTCGCTGGGCGACATCGTGCAGAGCCTGACCGGCGCCGGTTCGGCGCTGAACACCAAGTTCAACTCCTCCGGCAACTTCGGCTTCTCGCCCAACGGCGACGGCGTGGGTGCGGGTTCGGCACAGGTCGACCTGCGCCACCTCGGTCCCAAGCGAGTGCTGGTCCTGGTGGACGGCGTGCGTTGGATCAACGAGTCCTCCGCGTCCGGCGTGGGCGCGGCCACCGACCTCAACACCATCCCGCTGGCGCTGGTCGAGCGCATCGAGGTGCTGGAAGACGGCGCATCGTCGCTGTACGGCTCCGACGCGATTGCCGGCGTGGTCAACATCATCACCCGCCGCAACTTCGAAGGCGGCCAGGTCACCGTCAACGCCGGCCAGTACGGCGAAGGTGACGGCGACCTGAAGAGCGTCGACCTGGCGTGGGGCACCAGCACCGAGCGCGCCAACTTCTTCCTCGGCGCCAGCTATGTCGAGCAGGACCCGATTTACTCCAAGGACCGCGAGCAGTCCAGTTTCCCGATCCCGGGCACCGGCCTGACCTTTGCCAGTTCGGCCACGCCGAATGGCCGCTTCGTGTTCCTGCCCGGCGCGCCGAGCACCGCCTGCCCGCTGACCGACCTGGACGATGATCCGTCCACTCCGTCGGTCGCGTTCTGCAACATCACCACGCCGAACGGCAGCAGCTTCAACCCGACGCCGTCGTACCCGAACGACTTCATCGGCTTCCGCACGGCCAACCGCTTCAACTTCTCGCAGTACAACATGCTGCTGACGCCGTCCAAGCGCACGGGCGTGTTCGGCCAGTTCCGCTACTACTTCAACGACAACGTGCACGCCTACGCCAAGGCGTTGGTCAACCGTCGTGAGTCGGTCAACCAGGCGGCGCCGGAACCGATCTTCCTCGGCGGCGATGCCGGCACCGGCAACCCGTACGCGGACGGCATCTTCATTCCCGCCTCGCAGATGTACAACCCGTTTGGCATCGACCTGGATTCCAGCTCCAACCTGATCCTGCTCGCCCGTCGCCCGGTCGAGGGCGGCCCGCGCATTTTCGAGCAGCAGGTGGACACCCAGTACTTCGCGGCGGGCGTGGAAGGCAGCTTCGACACCGGCGACAAGACCTGGTTCTGGGACGTGAACGTCGCGGCCAGCAAGAACGAGGCCGAGCAGACCAACTACGGCTCGTACAACATCCGCAACATCGCGCTGGCGCTGGGCGATACCGACACGGCAGGCAAGACCTGCGCGACCACGCCGGGCTGCGTGCCGCTGAACATCTTTGGCGGCCCGGGCACGATCACGCCGGCGATGCTGGCGTGGATCCAGCCGGTGGTGCGCGACCGCAGCGAGCAGACCCTGCAGCTGGCCACCGCCAATATCTCCGGTGACTTGTTCGAGATGTGGGCTGGTCCGTTGTCGTTCGCCGCGGGCCTCGAGCACCGTCGCTACGAGGGCGAGTACGTTCCCGACCCGATCAACTACGTGACCGTGACCCGTCCGGATGGGACCACGGTGGTGGAGAGCCACTACAACGGCGTGCCCTCGCTGCCGACTTCGGGTGACTACGACGTCAACGAGGCATACTTCGAATTCAACGTGCCGCTGATGCTTGACGGTATGTTCGGCAAGAGCCTGGACCTGAGCCTGGCCGGTCGCTACTCGGACTACTCCACCTTCGGTGGCCAGTTCACGCCGAAGTTCGGCCTGCGTTGGCAAGTCGCCGATGAGCTGCTGTTCCGCGCCACCTACGCCGAAGGCTTCCGTGCGCCATCGATCGGCGAGCTGTACGGCTCGGCCAGCCGCGCCGACCTGCAGCTGGACGATCCGTGCCTGATCGGCCTGGATGGCTCGGCCCCGACCGGCAACACGGCCAACTGCCGTGCGCTGGGCGTGCCGGCCGGTGCCACCCAGTCCAATGGCCAGATCTCGGTCACGACCGGCGGCAACCCGGACCTGGAGCCGGAGACCGCACGCAGCTTCACCGCGGGCATGGTGTTCAGCCCGTCCTTCGCCGCCGACGCCGCATGGTCGGAGCGCCTGGACATCGAGCTGACGTTCTACCGCCACTCGCTGGAAGGCGCGGTGCAGGCCATCGACGCGCAGACCCAGCTGGACCTGTGCGTGGAGACGCTGAACCCGCTGTACTGCAACGGCATCACCCGCGCGCCCAACGTGGGCAGCATCAACAGCTTCAACAACCGCCTCACCAACCTCGGTTCGATCAAGACCGACGGCTGGGACTTCGACGTGTTCTGGACCCTGCCGGAGTCGTCGCTGGGCAACTTCAAGCTGGCGTGGCAGAACACCTTCGTCGGTCGCTACGAGGCCGTCGGCGCCGCCGGCCAGGTGCAGCCGCGTTCCGTGGGCGTGGAAGTCACCGACAGCGCGATCCCGGAGTGGACCTCCAACACCTCGCTGGAGTGGAGCAAGAACGCCTGGACCGCTTCGTGGACGATGCGCCACATCTCCGAGCTGGAAGAAGAGTGCGGTGATGCGGTGTCGTTCCCGGTGTGCAGCAACCCGTCCGAAGGCACCAACACGCTTGACGCGATCACCTACCACGACGTGCAGGTGGGTTACCGCTTCGACTGGATGAAGGGCCTGCAGTTGGCCGTCGGCGCCAAGAACGTGTTCGACAAGGATCCGCCGATCTGCCTGTCGTGCTCGCTCAACGGCTACGACGCCTCCACCTACGACATCCCGGGTGGCCGTTACTTCTACGTGCGTGCCGACCTGCGCTTCTGATCGTCGCAGGGCTTGAAACGGAACGGCCGGGGGGAACCCCGGCCGTTCTTGTTTGCACGTGCGGCGCGATTCAGCCCAGCGCGGCTTCCGGCACGTCCAGATTGACCGATAGGGCGAGGTGATCGGAGAACGCTGCCGCCATTGCCTTGGGCTCGCTGCAACGGAGGCCGTCGCCGACCAGGATATGGTCGATGGCGCGCTGCGGGCTCCAGCTGGGGAACGTGGGCGTGTCGTGGTCCGGCGGCTGCAGGCGCGTGCGCTTGAACAGCTGCTGCATCTCAGGCCGGTCGACGGGGCAGTTGAAATCGCCCATCAGCACCGCGTTGGCGTGGCCGTGCAGCAGTTCTGCGATGAAGGACAGCTGCGACGCGCGCGAACTGGCCCCCAACGAAAGATGCGCGACCGCCACCATCAGTGCGTCGGGTTCGTTGCCAAAGCGCGCCACCAGCACGCCGCGCCCGCCGAGCCGTCCCGGCAGGCTGTGGTCCAGCACCTCGCGCGGCTCCAGCTTGGCGAGCAGGCCATTGGCGCTGGAAGCCACGCCGCCGACACGTCGATTGGGCTGGTGGCTCCAGTAATCGAAGCCACCGCGCTCGGCCAGGTAGTGGGTCTGGTTGGTGAATCCCGAGCGCAGGCTGCCCGGGTCACTCTCGTTCAAGCCGACGATGTCGTACTGGCCCGCGAGCTGCGCAATGGCATCCAGGCTGTTGCGCTTGTTGCCCGCGGGCAATACGTGCGACCAGCTGCGCGCGACATAGTCGTGGTAACCGCGCGTGCTGGAGCCCGCCTGGATGTTGGCGCTGAGCAGCCGGAGCCGCCGCGTCTTCTTGCCAGACGTGCCCATGCGGTCGTGTTCCGGGTCGATCAGCCGCCCGTGCCGGTGGCCGGTGCCGCCGCCGGGGTGGCCGCCGCACGTTCCTTGGCGATCAGATGGTCGGTGATGCGCAGCACGTCTTCGAAGCCCTTGCCGCCGATCACGCGGTACTTGCCGTTGACCACGATGCTGGGGGTGCCGTCCACGCCGCTGCGCACCAGGAACTGCTCGGCGCGCTTGAGCTTGCCGGCCACGGCGAAGCTGGACATGGTGCTGGCAAAGGCCTTCGCATCGGCGCCGTACTTGGCGTAGAACGCGCCGATCTGCTCGTCGGTCACGCCCTGCACGGGCAGCGTGCGCTCGATATGGACGGCGCGGAACATCGCCTCATGGGTCTTGCCGACCAGGCCCATGCCCTCGGCGGTGTAGTAGGCCTTGGCGTACGGAATCCAGTAGCCGCCAAACGGCGCAGCCACTGCCACGAAGTTCACGTCGGCGGGCAGTTTGGCCTTCCACGCGGCCACGAGCGGCTCGAAGCTCGCGCAATGGGGGCAGGTGTAGCCAAAGGCCTCGGCCACTTCGATCTTGCCCGCCGCCGGCTGGAACGGCTGGCCGCCGGGAATCTCCAGGTAGTCGGTACCGGCCACCGGGGCCGGGCCCTGCGGCGGGACGATCGGGTTGGTGTTGGGGGCGGCTTCGGCGACCGGGGCGGCGGCTTCGGCGGTCGTCGGTGCTGACGCGGGGGCGGTGCTCGCCGGAGCGGTCTCGGCGACCGGTGCGGCCGGTGCGGGGGCCTCCTGCTTGCCGCACGCGGCGAGGGTGAGGGCGGTGAACAGGATCAGGGGCAGGCGTGAAGTCATTGCGTTGATTCCACTGGAGGAAAGGAGGGCGCGCGGGGCGTCTTCGGCATTATGCGGGCAGCGCGCGGGTGGTGGCGTATGCCTGCGACGGGTCGCGGATCAGCGTTTGGCCGGCGCGGCAACGCGGCGTGCGGCACGTTCCTGCGCCACCAGCTTGTCGACGATGCGCAGCCGGTCCGCATAGGTCTGGCCGCCAATCACCCGGTACTTGCCGTTGACCACCAATGCCGGCGTGCCGTCCACGCCGCTGCGGCCGATGAAGTCGTACGCGCGCCGCAGGTCCGCGGCGACATCGGGGCCGTTGAATGCGGCGAGGAAGCGTGCGGTGTCCACGCCCCGGCCGGCATAGAACGTGGCGATTTCTTCGGCCGTGGCGTTGCCGAGCGGCAGGCTGCCTTGCTCGTGCAGCGCATGGAACATCGCGGCATGGGTCTTCGCCACCACGCCCAGGCGCTGGGCGGTATAGAACGCACGAGCGTAGGGCATCCAGTGGCCGCCGAACGGCGCGGCGACCATCACCACGCTCACGTCCTTGGGCTGGCGCGCCTTCCATGCCGAGAACGCCGGCTCGAAGTGCGCGCAATGCGGGCACGTGTAACCGAATATCTCAGCCACCTCGACCTTGCCGGCGATGGGCTGGTACGCCGCGCCGCCTTCGATCAGCTCGTAATCCACGCCGGCGACGGGCGCGGCCTCCGCCTTCGGCGACGGCGTGGCCGCGATTGCGGCGGACATCGGAAGCGCCGCCAGCAGGGCGGACAGGGCAAGCAGGATCAGTAGCGGTAGGCGACGGGCGGGCATTGGTCGATAGGCGTATGGCTAAGCCCGCGCAACCGCGGCGGGCGAGGGTGGAAAAGCGGCGGCCAGAAACAGAAACGCCGACCGCTAGGATAGCGGTCGGCGTCCTGAATGCAGCGTTGGCGGATGAGACCGCGGTCGCCGCGCGAAGTTCAGCCGCCCAGCGGGCGCGAGCTGCCTTCGGCCGGGGTGGCGTCCGTCGCCGGCTCGGCGGCCGGGGCCTTCGGGGCGGCGGGTGCGGCCGGCAGGGCGGCCGGCGCAGGCGCGGCGCTGGCCACGTCGTCACGACGCGGGTGCAGGCCCTGCAGGTAACTGGCCAGCGAGGTGATTTCCTCGTCCGTCAGCTGCTTGGCCACGCCCGCCATCACGTTGAACAGGTGCGGATCGCGCTGCGTGGTGGTGCCGGCGCGATATTCCTCGAGACGGCGCTTGCTGTAATCGGCCTGCTGGCCGGCCACGCGCGGGTAAGCCGGGCCGGGGTTGCCGGCGCCGGTCGGGCCGTGGCACGCCATGCACGCCGGGATGCCGCGGGCCTTGTCGCCCGACAGGAACAGCTGCTGGCCCACTTCGAAGAACTTCTTGCCGGCATTGGGGCCGGTGGCGATGGCGGTGTCGTCCGCAATGCCGGCGCCCGACTTCTGCGCGGCGAAGTGCGCGCCGACGTCGCGGGCGTCCTGCGCGGTCAGCATCGTGGCGAACGGCATCATCACCGCGGCCATGCCGCCGGTACGCTCACCGCTCTTGAACAGGGCGAGCTGGTGCGCGATGTAGCGCTCGCTCTGGCCCGCCAGGCGCGGGTACTGCGGGTCGGTCGGGTTGCCGTCGAGGCCGTGGCAGGCCGCGCAGGTGCCGGCTTTGGCAGCGCCAGCCTTGGCATCGCCCCACACCGTCTTCTCCGGCTTGGCGTCCAGCGGGGCGGTCTGCACCTGCTCGGTCGGTGCGACCGGGGTGACCGTGGTCTGGGCATAGGCGACGGCGGCGACCGCCAGGGCGGCAAGGCCGACAATGCCGAGGACGCGGGCTTGGCTCATTGGCTGGGCTCCGGAAAATCTGGTGTAAAGGCAGGCAAACGGGCAGCACCGCAAGCGGCGCCGGAACCGCGGAATTATCGTCGGCAGGTGCGATGGGGTCAACGCGCCCGCCCGAAGAAGTCCGGGCCAGCGTCGGCACGCACCATACGAAAGTGCCAGATTTCGACTGGAACGTGGAAGGCCATGCGATCCTAGGCGGATGTCGAATCCCCTTGCCCGCGCCAAATACATGGCGGCCGCCCACAACCCGCGCCAGCTGCCGCCCGATGGCGGCTTCGAGGTGGCCTTCGCGGGCCGCTCCAACGCGGGCAAATCCACCGCACTGAACGCGATCTGCAACCAGAACGCGCTGGCCCGCGTGTCCAAGACGCCGGGGCGCACCCAGCAACTGGTGTTCTTCGACATCCCGCCGACCACCGACCGCTACCTGGTCGACCTGCCCGGTTACGGCTACGCCAAGGTGCCCAAGGACCTGCAGGCCCACTGGCAGGCCTTCATCCAGCAGTACTTCGAGACGCGCCAGGCGCTGCGCGGGCTGGTGGTGGTGATGGATATCCGCCACCCGCTGAAGGACTACGACCTGCAGATGCTGGGCTACGCGGTGCGACGCGGCCTGCCGGCCCACGCACTGTTGACCAAGGCCGACAAGCTCAGCCGCAGCCAGCAGATGCAGTCGCTGGCCGCCGTGCGCAAGGAGCTGTCGTCGCAGTTTGCCGACAGCGTGAGCGTGCAGGTGTTCTCCGGCGAGTCCAAGCTGGGTGTGGACGATGCGCGCGCGGTGGTCGGCGGCTGGCTGGAGATGTGATCCTGCAACAAGGCGCCGTGTAAGATCGGCGGCCGGCGGCAGGTACTGCCGCACCGCCATCGGCCCATGCCGGAGGCGGATTGCCAGTGCGATCAAGGAGGATGCATGCCGCGAATGTTCTGGCTGTTGCTTGCCCTGTTGTTGTGCGTGGGGTGCAAGCAATCGGGTCCGATCGGGATGGATGCGGCGGCGGCCGCTTCGGGCACGGTCGCGCCGGACGAGGCATTGCTGGACGATGTCAGCGGGGTCTGGCGCAGTGAGCGCCTTGGTGCGCTGCTTTACCTGCTGCGTGATGGCGACCGGTTCACCATGTTCGTCGGCAGCGAGGGCGTGTCGGTCCGCGTCGGTTCCGTCGACCTCCAGCAGCAGACGGTGAACCTGCGGATGCCGATAGACGGGCGCGACATGGTTTGGACCGTGCGCAAGTGCGCCGATCAGGCGTCGGGCGGCTTCCACCTGGTGCTCACCGATCATGACGGGAGCCAGGACACGCTGCGTTTCATCCGCGAAGTGTCCGACGAGGACCGGCGTCACCTTGCGCAGGTGGCGCCGTCGCGGAACACCGGCGTGCTGGGATCGTTGCCCGCCACCAACGGAGTAGAGGGCGGCGCGGACGCGGACGCGGGCTCGGAATCGGAATCGTACGAGACGCATGGCGGCGAAGTTGAAGCGACCGATGCGACGGAGGATGAGATCGCAGCCGCAGCCGCGGCCGCGGCGGACCGCGCCATGACCGGCAACAATGCTCCGGCCTATGACTGGCCGGTGAAAACGCGCGAAGGCCTGATGCTGGTGCCCCGCTTCGACTGCGGGCATCCGCAGAACACCGCGGAGCAACTCGTCTGTTCCACGCCGGAGCTGACCGAGATGGATCGCCGCATGGCGGGTGCGCTCCACAAGTTGCTGGCGTTTTCCAAGCAGCCGGCGGCGGAACGCGCCATCCACCAGCGCTGGTTGACGGAGACGAGCCAGCGTTGCACCAAGGTGAGTTGCCTGCGCAAGGCGTACGAGGACCGGTTCCGGATATTCGAGGGCGCTCACGCGTATTCGGAGTACGCCGAGTAATGCACCTGGTCGTGCGCTGAGCGTTGCATGACCTGCCCATGATCGCGGCCACGACCCTCGGTCGTGGCCAAACCTGTCGCCGGTCTTCGCGCGGCGAAAACGCATTCAAGGAGGATGCATGTTGCGAGTTGCGTTGCTGGTGTTGACCCTCGTGTTGGTGACGGCGTGTTCGGAGACGCCGAAGGCGGCGTCGACCGCGGCGGGCGCTACGGCCGCCGATGCGGCGACCGAGCAGTTGCTCAACGACATGGAGGGCGTCTGGCGCCCCACGGACCCGGAACAACGCGGGCTGGTGTACGTGTTGCGCGACGGCCACAACCTGCGCTTGCTGTACGGCGGCGTGTACGAGAGCGACGTGCAGTTGCGCTCGGTGGACGTGAAGGCGCAATCGGTCAACCTGTCGGTCGCCGCTGCCGGTGGACGCGTGGTCTGGACCCTGCGCAAGGTGGCGGCTCGGGGCAATGACGAGCCGGGCTACGGCCTGCTGCTGACCATGAACGGCGGCGAGCAGCAGGAGCTGGCGCGGGTGCGGCGGGTGTCGCCGGAGGATCGTGAGTTCATGGCCGGTGAACTGGCCCGCCTGATCCGCGAGGACAACGAAATCGACGGGGCTGAGGCGGAAGTCGAGACTGACGTCGGGGCCGATGCAGTGGCCGAAGCGGATATGCCGGTTGCGGAAGTCGAAGCAGATGCGATGTCCAGCGACGACGTGAAGGTCAGCAAGGCGCCGCTGGCCAACGACGCCGGGGCCACCGCGGTCCCCGCGCCGGCCTATCCGACGAGCTACGACTGCACCCATGCCACGGGGAGCGCCGAGGTGGCGGTGTGCCATGACCAGGAACTGGCCGGCCTCGATCAGAGGCTGGCCCGTGCCTACCGCAAGGTGCTGGCGCAGTCCGACCAGCCCGAAGCGGAGCGTGCATCGCAGATGCGTTGGTTGCGAGACAAGCGAAATGCCTGTGAGGAGGATGCCGCGTGCCTACGCCGGGTGTACCTGAACCGCCTCAAGTACTTCGCAGGTCTGCCGTACCACACTTAACTCTGGCCATGCAGAGTAGCGCCGGCGGTGGAGCCGGCGTGCTTGCGCCCCCTGCCACGGGGCGCCGCAAGCCCCCCACACACAGGGGGCCACGCCGCGCTACGCCTACGCCGAGTAGCGCAGACACCGCGGCAGGCGGTCTCTTGATTATTGCAAATACGAATCGATCGCAATAAGATGCGCGGCGCTGACTGCCGCCCCCTTGCCGGCAGCGTTTCCAGGACACCCCATGCTGCCGCTCCGCAAGACCCCCCTCGTGTTGGCGCTGGGCGCCGCGCTCGCCCTGACCGCGCCGGTGGCCGGCTTCGCCCAAACGGCGCCGACCACAGCGGCTGAAGTCGATGCCGACACCACCGCCGACATCGCGGCCGAAGCCGAGTCCGAAGCGCCCGTCGCGACCACTCTGGACCGGGTGATCGTCACCGCCACCCGCGGCAGCAAGGCCATCGACAAGATCCCCGGCGCGGTGAGCGTGATCACACGCACCGACTTGGACGAGCAGCTCCGCGTGAGCGAGGACCTGAGCGAGGTGCTGGCCACGCAGGTGCCGGGTTACTCGCCGTCGCGCGGCAAGATGACCAGCTTTGGCGAGTCGATGCGCGGGCGCACGCCGCTGATCCTGTTCGACGGCATCCCGCAGAGCAATCCGCTGCGCAACGGCGCGCGCGAGGGCTACTTCGCCGACCCGGCGGTGGTCGAGCGCGTGGAAGTGGTCAGCGGCGCTTCGGCCGTGCAGGGCCTGGGCGCGACCGGCGGCATCATCAACTACATCTCGCGCACGCCGCGCAGCGAGGGCACCCGCCACACCGTGGACCTGAAGTACGGCACCCAGTTCCGCAGCGACGACGCCATGACCAAGGGTGGCTACCTGCTGGAGCACAAGCGCGGCGCGTTCGATGCGCTGGCCTACGTGGGCTGGACCGGGCGCGGGGTGGGCGTGGACGGCGACGGCAAACGCCTCGGCATCGAGGGCACCCAGGGCGACACGCAGGATTCGATCGCGCGCGACGTGTTTATCAAGCTCGGCTACGAGTTCGCCGAAACCCAGCGATTGCAGCTGTCGCTGAACAAGTTCCGCTTGGCCGGCGATGCCGACTGGCGCATGGTGCCCGGTGACCGTGACGCCGGCATTCCTACCAGCGCCGAGCGCGGCACGCCTTTGGGCGCCCCGCCGCGCAACAAAGTGCGCACGGCATCGCTGGAGTGGTCCGACGCGGATTTCGCCGGCGGTACCGCGCTGGTGCAGGTGTACAAGCAGGACTTCGCCGCGACCTACGGCGCGGGCGTGTTCGCCAATTTCCAGGACGCGTCGATCGCGCCGATCGGCACGCTGGTGGACCAGTCCGAAGTGGTGGCTGACAAGAAGGGCCTGCGCACCAGCTGGGTGCGGCCGGGGTTCCTCGTCGATGGACTGGAGTTGACCACCGGCCTGGACTGGTTGTCGGACACTTCGTTCCAGCAGCTGGCCCTGACCAGCCGCCTGTGGGTGCCGCAACTGGAATTCGAGAGCTGGGCGCCGTTCGCGCAGTTGGAGTGGGAGCAGGGCCCGTTCACCGTGCGCGGTGGCGTGCGTCGTGAAGACGCCACGCTGACGGTGGGTACCTACAACACGCTGGCGGTGTACGGCTCGCGCGAGGTCGAAGGCGGCGAGCGCTCGTTCGCGCAGTGGGTCAAGAACCTGGGCGCGGTGTGGCGTTTTGCCGAGGGCTGGTCGGCGTTCGCCGCGTACAACGAAGGCTTCGGCCTGCCTGACGTGGGCCTGGTGCTGCGTGCGGTGAACCGCGACGGGCAATCGGTGGATGAGCTGGTGTCGCTCAAGCCCATCGTCACCGACAACCGTGAAGTGGGTCTGACCTGGGCGGGCGCGCGCGGCAGCTTCACCGTTTCGTACTACGACTCGCGCAGCGAGCTGGGCAGTCAGGTGCGGGTGGACCGCAACACCGGCATCGGTTCGCTGACCCGCACTCCGGTGGAGGTGAAGGGCTTCGAGTTCGCCGGCGAATGGCGTCCGCACCGCGACTGGCGCATCAATGGCACCTATGCGCACACCGACGGCAAGACCGCGATCGCCGAGGGTCAACCGCTGGACCTGGAGCTGGGCTCGCGCTCGCAGGGTCCGGACAAGACGGTGCTGGCGGTGCGCTGGACGCCCGTGGCTGACGTGAACCTGCGGCTGCAGGGCGCGCGCTACCTGTCGCGGGACATCAACGAAGGCCGCAACACCGGCACCACGGTGTACGAAGAGCATTTTGACGGCTACACCCTGGTCGACTTCGGCGCCGGCTGGAACACCCGCGTGGGCGAGTTCTCGTTCGGCATCGAGAACCTGTTCGACCGCCAGTACATCGGCTATTACGCGCAGGCGATGACCAACCCCGATGGCACCAACTACTTCGCCGGTCGCGGCCGCACGTTCACTGTCGGCTGGCGCCGCAGCTTCGACTGACGCGGCATGGGTGGACCGCACCAGCCGCGTGGATGGCGCCCCCTGGCGATGCGCCTGCATCGCTGGGGAGCGCTGGTGGCCGGCACCTGGTTCGCGCTGCTCGGCCTGACCGGCACGGTGCTGGTGTGGCACGGCGAGCTGGACCGCGCGCTCAACCCGCGGTGGTTCGCACCGCATGCCGAATGCGCCGAGGTGGAGCGCCCGGTGGCGCGCGCGTTGGCGGTGCTGGCGCGCGATGGCGGCGGCGCGGTGGCCACGCAGGTGATGGCGCCGGCGGTGCCGGGTGCGGCTTACGTGGTGTGGAGCAAGGTCGCCGATGGCGCGCGCATCCAGCACTTCGTCGACGTGGGTTGCGGTGCCTACCTGGGCCGACGCGAATGGGGCGCCCTGCGCGTGGACCGCGCGCACCTGGTGCCGGCACTGTACGAACTGCACCGCTCGCTGTTGGCGGGCGAGGCGGGGCACGTGGCCGTGGGGTTCGCCGGGCTGGGGCTGCTGTTCGTGGCGATCAGCGGCGCGATCACGGCCTGGCCGCGGCATGCTACGCGCGAGGCGTGGACGCGCACGCTGACGGTCAAGCGCGGAGCCGGGCGGCGCCGGCGTTACTACGACCTGCACCGCGCCGGTGGTCTTTGGTTGCTGGCGTTCCTGTTGTTGATGGCGGTGAGTGGCACCTACCTGTGTTTCCCCAAGCAGGCGCGTGCGCTGGTGGCTGCGATGCTGCCGACCGCGATTTCTCCCCCGGCGCTGGCCACGGGCGCGGCCACCGCCTGCCAGCCCGGCCCGGATCCGGCGGCGCGCGCCGACGCGCTGGCCCACTGCGCGCAGAACCTGTGGCCGGCGGCGACCTGGAGCCGGGTGTCGCTGCCGACACGTGCCGGCGACCCGTATGAAGTGCGCCTGCTGCAACAGGGCGAGCCGCGCATGGACACCGGCGATACCCGAGTGCGCTTGCAGGCCGACGGCCGAATCCTCGAAGCCCGCGATCCGCTCAACGCGCCCGCCGGCGACACGCTGATCGCCTGGCTGTTCCCGCTGCACAGCGGCGAGGCGCTGGGCCTTGCCGGGCGCCTGCTGTGGTCGTTGCTGGGCATGCTGCCGCTGCTGCTGTTCGCCACCGGCACATGGTTGTGGTGGCAGCGTCGGCAGGCACAGCGGCTCAGCCGCGATCGCTCGGCCGCGGGCCCGGCGGCGCCGTGCGCGACCCCTCGACCCGGGCGTTGATCGCCACGATCACTTCCCCCCTCCTCCCCGCCGGGGCAACCAGTTCCCTCCCGGGTAACCGTGGGCGCCACCGACCGTAGCGGCTTGGGAAGGGGGCAAGACGCCCGCCATCGTGGGCGGCCGCGCACCAGAGCGTTTCACAGCGGCGGTTGTTCGGGTCAAGCGCACCGCTACACTGC
>CBFGOS010000028.1:0-13823 GCA_965650425.1 uncultured Lysobacter sp.
CATGCGCGGCGGTGAGGGTATCCGGATTCCGCACATGGGCTGGAACGCCTTGGAACCCCGCAATGCGCATCCGCTGCTCGATGGCATTCCGACAGGCGCGCAGGCGTATTTCGTGCATGGTTACTGCGCACCGGTAACGGAAGACACGCTGGCCACGTGCACCCATGGCCAGACGTTCGCGGCCGTCGTGGGGCGCGGCAATCGCTTTGGCGCCCAGTTCCACCCAGAGCGCTCCGCGGAGGTGGGGGCACGGCTACTGCAGAATTTCCTGTCGGGAGCGATCGCATGACCGGCTTCATGCTCTATCCCGCCATCGACGTGCGCGACGGTCGCGTGGTGCGCTTGCGGCAAGGCGATTACGCGCAGGAAACGCGATACGCCGATGAACCGCTGGAGGTCGCGCGTCGCTATGCGCGCGCAGGCGCCCAGTGGCTGCACCTGGTGGACCTCGATGCCGCCCGGGCCGGTGGCTACACACTGGCGCCGCTGTTGGCCGCCATCAAGTCAGAGACATCCTTGCAGGTGCAAACCGGCGGGGGCGTGCGCAGTCAGTCCGATATCAGCGCGATGCTCCAGGCCGGTGCCGACCGCGTCGTGGTGGGCTCGCTTGCCGTGCGTGAGCCAATGCGCGTTCGCGATTGGCTGCGTGAGTTCGGCAACGATCGCATCACAGTGGCGCTGGATGCACGCCAAGCCGACGATGGTGGGTGGCGATTGCCGACCGCAGGCTGGACCGAAGACAGTGGCGTCGAGTTGGAGGCACTCCTGTCGGGCTACGTGGAATCCGGTTTGCAGCATCTGCTGTGCACGGACATTGCCCGAGACGGCATGCTCGCCGGGCCCAATCTGGCGCTGTACCGGAGCATCCGGTTATTGGCGCCACAGGTTCAGTTGCAGGCCTCCGGTGGCGTGCGCGACGTGGGCGACGTGCTGGCAGCCCAAGACGCCGGCTGTGCGGGCGCCATCCTCGGCAAGGCGCTGCTCGACGGCCGCTTTGATCTTGCGGACGCCGTGAAGGAGTTGGCGTGATGCTCAGTCGCCGCATCATTCCTTGCCTGGACGTTCGCGATGGCCGCGTAGTGAAGGGCGTCCGCTTCCGCGACCACGTCGACATGGGTGACATCGTGTCGCTGGCGCAGCGCTACCGGCAGCAGGGTGCCGACGAGCTGGTGTTCTACGACATCACCGCCAGTCCCGAGGGCCGTGCCGTGGACCGCGGCTGGGTGGAGCGGGTGGCCCGTGCCATCGATATTCCGTTCTGTGTGGCGGGCGGCATCCGCAGCGTGGACGACGCCCGCGGCATCCTGCATGCCGGTGCGGACAAGATCTCCATCAATACCCCGGCACTGGAGCGTCCCGCGCTGATCAGCGAACTGGCCGGCGCCTTCGGTGAGCAATGCGTGGTGGTCGGCGTGGACAGCCTTCGCGATGCCGATGGCGAATGGCGTGTGCGCCAGTACACGGGGGACCCGTCACGGACGCAGGCACTGCCGAAGCGCACGTTGGACTGGGTGATCGAGGCGCAGCAGCTCGGGGCGGGTGAGATCGTGCTCAACTGCATGGGCAGTGACGGCGTTCGCGAGGGCTACGATCTCGTGCAACTTCGCGAAGTGCGCAACATCTGCAACGTGCCCCTGGTGGCTTCGGGCGGGGCGGGCGGAATCGAGCATTTTGTCGCCGTGTTCCGCGACGCCGATGTCGACGGCGCGTTGGCGGCCAGCGTGTTCCACTCGGGCGATATCGCGATTCCAGAGCTGAAGCGGCAGCTGGCCGCTTCGGGCATTGCGGTCAGGCCTGTGGCCGAAGGGAGTAACTGATGAGCCAGATCGAACCGGCGTCGCCCGTTGGCCAACAAGCCGGCCCTGGGTCGGCGGGCCAGGGCGCACCAGCCGGACGCGTGATCGATGCGATACGTCTGATTGATTCCCTCGACTGGGAGAAGCAGCAGGACTTGGTGCCTGCCATCGTGCAGGATGCGACCACGATGCGCGTGCTCATGCTGGGCTACATGGACCGTGAGGCGGTGCGAGTCACCTGCAGCTCGGGTCATGTCACATTCCATAGCCGCAGCAAGAACCGCCTGTGGACCAAGGGCGAGTCCTCGGGACACTTCCTGGACCTCGTGTCGATCGACGTGGACTGCGATGGGGACACCCTGCTGGTGCAGGCGAACCCGCGCGGTCCCACCTGCCACCTTGGGCGGGTCAGTTGCTTCCCCAGCGCACCCGGCGACTTCCTCGCGGAACTGGACGCCCTGGTGGCGGCCCGTGACCGCGACCGGCCGGAAGGCAGCTACACCACGCGCCTGCTGGAAGGAGGCATCCGGCGGATTGCCCAGAAGGTGGGCGAGGAGGGCGTCGAGACCGCCCTCGCCGCGGTGGCGCAGGACGACGAAGCATTGCTGGGCGAAGCGGCGGACCTGCTGTACCACCTGCAGGTGTTGTTACGCGCCCGCGGCCTGGCATTGAATGATGCAGTGACCGTGCTTCGCGCCCGCCACGCGCCTCCCGCATAATCCCACCGGTCAAATGGCCGCCATCCGGCGGGGGACTGGTCATGCGTCGTCGAGTTCCAATGATCCTGTTGCTGGCAGCGCTGCTTGCCGGGGTTTCCCATGCCGCGGCAGCCGGGCCCTGCGAAGGGGGCACGGTGTTCGAGGACCGCAACGGCAACGGACGCCGGGACGCAGGCGAGCCCGGCATTGGCGGCGTGAAAGTGTCCGACGGGACCACCTTGGCCGTCACCGATGTGGACGGCGCCTATCGGTTACCGCCGGTTGATGGCCAGACCCTGTTCGTGATCAAGCCTGCAGGCTACCTGTCCACTGAGCAAAGCGGAGGGTTGCCCGACCTCTGGCAGAACACGCGCACGACGCAGGGTCCCGCGCTCCGCTACGGCGGCATGCCGGTGCAGCCCGCTACCTGCCGCGACTTCGCCCTCCGCGCCGCCAAGCCGTCGCCCGACCGGCAACAGGGACTCGACGTGCTCGTCTTCGCCGATCCGCAGGTCAAGTCGGCGCGCGACGTGGACTACTACCGGCGCGACATCGTCGAGCCGCTCATGCGCGAGACGGCGATCGACATGGGGCACAGCTTTGGCCCCTTCTACTTCAAAGGATTGGCGGGCGACCTCGGCATCAGCCTGGGCGACATCACGAATGACGACCTGTCGCTCTATCCGTCACTGATCGCCGCGACAGCGCGTCTGGGCGTGCCTTGGCTGCATGTGGCCGGCAACCACGACCTCGATTTCGATGCCACGCGCGACGAAGACTCTCTGCTCACGTTCCGGCACCACTTCGGTCCCGACACGCACGCGTGGGAAGAACCAGAAGCCACGTTCGTGCTGTTGGACGACGTTATCTATCAGCCGGGGCGCAAACCTGCGTACATCGGCGGCTTACGCGAGGACCAGTTCGCATTCCTCGAGCACTACTTGCCCACGTTGCCGCGTGATCGCCTGCTGGTGATCGCGGTGCACATCCCATTCTTCGATGCGGAGCCGGGGCGGGAGACTTTCCGTCGCGCGGACCGGGAGCGGCTCTTCGGAATGTTGCGTGCCTTTCCCAAGGTCCTGCTGTTGAGTGGCCACAGCCACACCCAGCGGCACGTCTACCACGGTGCCGCCAGCGGCTGGCACGGAGCTTCCCCGCTGCACGAGTACAACGTCGGTGCAGCTTGCGGGGCGTTCTGGTCCGGCGTGAAGGACGCGCAGGGGATCCCCGACACGACGATGGCCGATGGCACGCCCAACGGCTACGCACGCCTCCGGGTTGCGCGCGGCGGTGACTACGAACTGTCTTGGCACCCGGCACGGCCTCCCAGCGGGGATGTGGCCACCACGACGGCGATGCGGCTCAGCGCCCCCAAAGTGCTCCGCAAGGGCGCGTGGCCCGCATTCGCGGTGCATGCCAACGTGTACATGGGGCAGGACGATAGCCGCGTGGAATACCGCGTCGACGGTGGCGAGTGGCGTCCCATGCAGCGCGTCGCCGCTCCTGATCCGTGGCTGGCGGCGCAGAACCTGCTGGATGACCGAGCGGAGGCCTTGCGTGGCTACGACCGCGCGCCGCCCGCGGAGCCGTCACCCCACCTGTGGCGCGGCACGCTGCCCACGCACCTCGCGGTGGGCGAGCATGCCGTTGAAGTGCGGGTTTTCGACCGATGGCAGGGAGAGCAGCGGGCTTCGCTGCGATACAGGCTGGAGGAGGCCCCGGAATAGGGCGCCCCCAAGGGAAACCGGTCCGCCCTACATCGGGCGGACCTGGACGGGCTCAGGCGGTCAGTGCGATGTCAGCGAACGACTCCACCCGCGCATGCCCGTGCGCCGCGTCGCCGGTGCGCGGTGCGGGGTAGTCCTCGCGGCGATCCAGCAGCACGGTGCCCAAGCCGGCCTCGCGCGCCGCGTCCAGCTCTTCGACTACATCGGAGAGGAACAGCACGTCTTCGGCCTTGTGGCCGATCGCCTCGACGATGCGCCGGTAGCTGTCGGCGTCGCGCTTGCCACCCACCTCGGTGTCGAACCAGCCGGAGAACAGGCCGGTCAGGTCACCCGCGTCGCTGTGGCCAAAGAACAGCCGTTGCGCCGGCACGCTGCCGGATGAGTACACGTACAGCGGGACGCCCGCCGCCTTCCACGCCTGCAGCGCGTCCGCAGCGTCTTCGTAGATATGCGCGGTGAAATCGACGGTGCGGTAACCGTCGGCCCAGATCATGCCCTGAAGCGCCTTCAGCGCCGTGTGCTTGCGGTCCTGGTCGATCCAGCCCTGCAGCACCTCGACGATCATCGCGTCGTCGCACATACCGCCGTTCTCGGTGGCCACCTGGTCCAGCCACTTGCGCACTGCCGGCTCACGCCCGCGACTGGCCACGAAGCCCGGCAGCGCACGTCGCGCATAGGGGAACAACACATCCTTGACGAAGGAGATGCTGCTGGTCGTGCCCTCGATGTCGGTCAGGACGGCGCGCGTCATGCCTCGGCGCCCGGCTCGTAGCGCGGGAAGCGCTGGGCGATGTCGGTGCCCGTGAAGTGCCCCACCCAGCCATCCGGCTCGGTGAAGAAGCGGATGGCCACGAAGCTCGGCTCCGGGCCCATGTCGAACCAGTGCAGCGCCCGGTCGGGGACGGCGATCAGGTCGCCCTGTTCGCACAACACCTCGTACACACTGCCGTCCACGTGCAGGGTAAACAGGCCGGAGCCGGCCACGAAGAAGCGGACCTCGTCTTCCTTGTGAAAGTGCTCGTCCAGGAACTTTGCACGCATCGTCTCGCGCTGCGGGTTGTCCGGCGCGATGCTGACCACGTCCACGCTCTTGAAGCCGTTTTCGGCCACGAGGCGGTCGATGTCGGCGCGGTAGGCGTCCATGATCTTCTCCGGGGTGTCGCCGGGGACGATCGGCTGCGCCGCCTGCCACTGCTCGAAGGTCACGCCGATCTTCGAAAGCTCGCGCGCCATCTCCGCATGGTCGTCGGTGGCCAGGCGCGGCGAGGTGGGGGTGTCTTCGTTGAAGATACGCAGGCGGCTCATCGTTGCAGCTTCCTCAGTTCAAGTTCGCAGGCCAGCAGGAATTCAAACGCCTCCAGGTGGCGGCGTGCCTCGGCCATGTCGCGGCCCCAGGCATACAGCCCGTGGCCATCGATCAGGTAACCCCACATGGGCTGGCGGTCGAGCAGGGCGTCGACCTGCGCCGCCAGCGTGTGCATGTCCTGGGTGTTGGGGAAGACCGGGACATCCAGCTCGGTCTCGTGGGTGCTGTTGCCGACGAAGGCCTTCAGCAGTTCGTAGCCTTCCAGGTGCACGTGGCCGGCGCCGGCGTACAGGCGCGAGGCGACGGTCTGCACCATCGAGTGGGTGTGCAGCACGCAGCCCACCTCGGGGAAGCGCTTGTACAGCTGGGTGTGCAGCAAGGTCTCGGCGGATGACTTCAGGGTGGTGGCGACGGGCTGGCCGTCCACGTCCACCACCATGATGTCGGCCTCGGTCAACTTGCCCTTGTCGCGACCGGATACGGTGATCGCGACGTGGCGATCATCGATCCGCTCGGAGAAGTTGCTGCTGGTGGCCGGCGTCCAGCCGCGGTGGGACAGTTCGCGGACGTTGACGATGATGTTGCCCGCGCAGTGCTTCAGGCGCAGCGGGTCGTAAGGCAGGGGGGCGCTCATGCCGCCCAGTTTACAAACAAAACCGGGCACTCAGGCGCCAGGGCGCGCCCGGCGCTCCGTCCGTTCAACTGCCGATGCCGTTCCACGCCGTCCCGGCGTGTCAGCCCTTCAGCTTGCTGTTCCGGTAGCCGTACAGGAAGTAGATCGCAAACCCGACCGCGGTCCAGCCCAGCATCAGCATCCAGTTGTGCACCGTCATCGCCGAGAGCAGCGCCAGGCAGCTGAAAACACCCGCCAGGCAGACGAACCAGACCCCGCGGATGCGGAACGGACGGGGCAGGTCCGGCTGGGTGCGGCGCAGCACGAGCACGCCGACGCAGACCGCGGCGAACGCGATGAGGGTCCCCATCGAGGTCAGTTCACCGAGGATGTCCAGCGGGAACAGCGCGGCCAGCAGCGCGATGCCGATGCCGGTGATCACGGTATTGATGTGCGGCGTGCGGTGCTTGGGATGGATGCGGGTGAACACGGCCGGCAGCAACCCGTCACGGGCCATGATCATGAAGACGCGCGGCTGGCCGATGATCATCACCAGCACCACCGACGACAGGCCGACCAGGGCGCCGATCTCCACGACGACGCGCAGCCAGGCCAGCTCGGGATGGCCGGCAACGGCGGTCACCACGGGCTCGTCGGTGCCCAAGAGGGAATAGGGGGTCAGGCCGGTCATCACCGCGGCCATGCCGATGTACAGCACGGTGCAGATGGCCAGCGACATCAGCATGCCGAAGGGCATGTCCCTCTGCGGGTTGTGAGACTCCTGCGCCGCCACCGACACCGCCTCGAAGCCGATGTAGGCAAAGAACACCATCGACGCGCCACGCAGCACGCCTTCCCAGCCGAACCGGCCCGGGCCTTCGTTGGCCGGGATGAAGGGCTCCCAGTTGGCCGGGTCCACGTACTGCCAGCCGGCGATGATCACCAGCACGATCAGGCCGCTCTTGAGCAGCACCATCGCGGTATTCATGCCCGACGACTTGCGGATGCCCACGTAGCACAGCCACGTGAGCAGCAGCACGATGGCGGCCGCCGGCAGGTTGGCGATGGCACCGGTGGGTCGCAGCTGGCTGTCCAGCGGCGCTTGGACGAGGGCCGTTGGCAGGTAGATGTGGAAATGCTCTAGCAGGCTCAGGAAATAGCCGGTCCAGCTGACCGCCACCGCTGAAGCGGAGACGCCGTATTCCAGCACCAGCATCCAGCCGATGAACCAGGCCGCCAGCTCACCCAGCGTGGCGTAGGTGTAGGTGTAGGCGCTGCCTGACACCGGCACCATCGACGCGAACTCGGCGTAGGCCAGTGCGCAGAACGTGCAGCACAGCGCCGCCAGCACGAACGAGAGCATGATCGCCGGGCCGGCGTGGTTGGCGGCCGCCTGGCCGGTGATGACGAAGATGCCGCCACCGATCACCGCGCCGATGCCGAGCGCGGTCAGGCCCCATTTGCCCAGCGTGCGGTGCAGGCTCAGACCGTCGGCTTCGGCGTGGGCGGCATGGGGGTGCTTGGTGGCGAGCAGGCGTTGCAGCATTGGATCTTCCCTGGGCCGGCCACATGCGGCCGACGATGGCGAAACCAAAAAGGGCCGACGAGGAGGTCGTCGGCCCTGAATTGGCGGTCTGGGTCAGGCGGCCTTGCGCAGCTTGCTGTTGCGGTAGCCGTACACGAAGTAGATGACGAAGCCGATCACGGTCCAACCCAGCATCACCTGCCAGTGGTCCTTGAACGGCTGCCAGAACAGGTACAGGCACGCGATCACGCCCAGCGGCGAGATCAGCAGCGCGCCCGGCACGCGGAACGGGCGCGCCAGGTCCGGGCGGGTGTAGCGCAGGATCAACACGCCCGCGCAGACGGTGGCGAAGGCCAGCAGGGTACCCATCGAAACCAGGTCGCCCAGGAAGTCCAGCGGCAGCAGGCCGGCCATGATGCAGGCCACCACGCCAACGACGATGGTGCCGAAATAAGGTGTCTGGAACTTCGGGTGCACGCGCGCGAACACCTTCGGCAGCAGGCCGTCCTTTGCCATCGCGTAGAAGATGCGCGGCTGGCCCATCAGCATGACCAGGATCACCGAGCTCAGGCCGGCAATCGCGCCAATTTCGACCAGGTGCTTGAGCCACGCCAGCGCCGGGTAGGTTTCCAGCGCGGTGGCGACCGGCTTGGAGGTGCCCAGCTCGGTGTACGGCAGCAGGCCCGTCAGCGTGGCCGCCATCGCGATGTACAGCAGGGTGCATGCCGCCAGCGAGCCGAGGATGCCGATCGGCATGTCACGTTGCGGGTTCTTGGCTTCACCGGCCGCGGTGGAAACCGCATCGAAGCCGATGTAGGCGAAGAAGACCACGGCCGCGCCGCGCACCACGCCTTCCATGCCAAAGCGCGTGCCGCCCTGGTTCTCGGGGATGAACGGGTGCCAGTTGTCAGGGTTGATGTACTGCATGGCGAAGCCCAGGAACAGCACGATCACCGTGACCTTGATGGCCACGATCAGCGCATTGACCCACGCCGACTGGGTGATGCCGCGGTAGCACAGGCCCGAAATCGCGGCGACGATCAGCACCGCGGGCAGGTTGAGCAGCGCGCCGGTGCTGACGAAGGCCTTGGCCTCTGCCGAATAGTGGTAGGGCGCCTGCACCAGGGCATCGGGTAGCCCCGCGCCGAAGGAAGCAAGGAAGCTGTTGAGGTAGCCCGACCAGCCCACGGCCACCGTGGAGGCGGCGAACAGGTATTCCAGGACCAGGTTCCAGCCGATGAACCAGGCCACCACCTCGCCCATGGTGCTGTAGGTGTAGGAATACGCAGAGCCGGAGACCGGCATCATCGATGCGAACTCGGCGTAGCACAGGCCCGCGAACGCGCAGGCGATGCCCGCGATGACGAAGCTCAGGATGACTGCCGGGCCGGCATAGTTGGCCGCCGCCGTGCCCGTCATCACGAAGATGCCGGCGCCGATGATGGCACCCACGCCCAGCATCACGAGGTGGCGGGCGGTGAGGACGCGCTTGAGCGTCACCTCGCCCTGCAAGCCGCCTTCCACGGGCTCGCCGGCATCGACGTGGCCGGCAGCCTCGACCGGCTTGGTCGCGAACAGATTCTTGTACATCCTGATCCCCAAAGTGATTGTCTTGGGCGTGTCATTGCGGTGTGGCAATGGGCAGACCCGCGGCGGGCCACCTTAACCCACCGACGAAAGTCGCAGCAAGGGAGGTCGGGCGCTGTGGGCTTTGTCGCATAATCGTCCGCCCTGTTCAGCTGATCGGATACCGCAGCGTATGTCGTCGTCGCCCAACCCGCCTGGATCGTCCTCCCTCGCGTCACTGGAAGCGGCGTTCCGCGACTACGCGCGCCGTTGGCCGGAAGAACAGGCGAGCACCTCGGTGTTCCTCGAGTTGCTGGCCGATGCCGCCGACCCCTTCGTGCGCGAGCGTTTGGCCGGGCATTTCACGGCGTCATCGTGGGTGGTCGATGCGAGCGGCACGCGCGCGCTGCTGACCCACCACCGCAAGCTGGACCGTTGGCTGCAACTGGGGGGCCACGCCGACGGTGACCGCGACCTGGCCAACGTGGCCCTGCGCGAAGCCGAGGAGGAGTCCGGCCTCAGCTCGCTGGTCGTGGAGGCCGAGCTGTTCGACCTGGACCGCCACTGGATCCCCGAGCGCGGCGACGTGCCTGGTCACTGGCATTACGATGCGCGCTACGTGGTTCGAACCACGGGAAGCGAGGACTTCGTGGTCAGCGAGGAATCACTCGACCTGGCATGGCGCGACATTGCCGCCATTGCCGATGACCCGGAGTCCGATGAGTCCATGCGCCGCATGGCGCGGAAGTGGCTGGAGCGTAGCGCCCAGCGCTGAGGTGGCTGGCCGCAGGCGTTCACCTGCGGCGCTGCTCAGTGGCCGTAGAGGATGCGGGTCTTGAGCGTCCCTTCGATCATCGACATCTGCTCGCGCAGCCGGTCAGCCTGCTCCTCGCTGGCGGTGACGTCGATCACCACGTAGCCCACCTTGGGATGCGTGCGCAGGAACTGGCCGTCGATGTTCACGCCTTCGCGCGAGACGATCTCGTTGATCTGCGAGAGGATGCCCGGCATGTTGCGGTGGATGTGCAGCAGCCGCTTGCTGCCGGTGTGCTCGGGCAACGTCACCTCGGGGAAGTTCACCGCCGACAGGGTAGAGCCGTTGTCGCTGTAGCGGATCAGCTTGGCCGCCACTTCCAGGCCGATGTTGTCCTGGGCTTCCAACGTGCTGCCGCCGATGTGCGGGGTCAGGATCACGTTGTCGTGGCCTCGCAGCGGCGACTCGAAAGCGTCGTCGTTGCCCTTGGGTTCCACCGGGAATACGTCGACCGCTGCGCCACCCACCTGGCCTGAGGCAAGCGCCGCCGCCAGGGCGTCGATGTCCACCACCGTGCCACGCGAGGCGTTGATGAAGTGCGCGCCGCCCTTCATCCGCGCGAACTGCGCCGCAGCGAACATGTTCCGCGTAGCGGGGGTTTCCGGCACGTGCAGCGTGACGATGTCGCTGCGCGCCAGCAGGTCGTCCAGGCCGGCCGACGCGCGCGCGTTGCCCAGGGACAACTTGGTCTCGATGTCGTGGAACAGCACCTGCATTCCCAGCGCCTCGGCAATGACGCCCACCTGGGTGCCGATATGCCCGTAGCCGATGATGCCGATGACCTTGCCGCGCACCTCGTGGCTGCCCGCAGCCGACTTGGACCAGCCGCCGCGGTGGCACTCGGCGTTTTTCTGCGGGATACCCCGTAACAGCATGATCGCTTCGGCCACCACCAGTTCCGCCACGCTGCGGGTGTTGGAGTAGGGGGCATTGAAGACGGGAATGCCGAGGATTTCGGCAGCGTCCAGGTCGACCTGGTTGGTGCCGATGCAGAAGCAGCCGATGGCGATCAGGCGTCGCGCCTCGGCCAACACCTCCGCGGTGAGCTGGGTGCGCGAGCGGATGCCGATGATGTGGGCCTCGGCGATCTGGCGCTTGAGCTCGTCCTCGGGCAGCGACTTGTTGTGCGTCTGGATATTGCTGTAGCCCGCCGCGCGGAAGCTTTCCACTGCGGTGGCGCTCAGGCCCTCCAGCAGCAGCACGCGGATGTCGTTCTTGGGATACGAGGTCTTCTTGGCCACGGCGGGGAGGGCGGTTCGCGGGTCTTGGAATATCGCAGAAAAAAATGGTTTCTGCTGCAGCGCATCACTGGACGCGCTGGGGCGGTCACTGGCACGCTGGGCGCTTGCCCCCAACGCCCCGCGCCATGACCGATCCGCGCCTGGAACGCCTGCTGGCCACCGTGCCCGGGCTGCGTCTGAAAACCGATCCCGCCGACCTGGAGCACTACGGCCGCGACTGGACGCGCCGTTGGACGCCAGCGCCCTTGGCCGTCGCCCTGCCGGGCAGCGTGGAGGAGGTGCAGGCCATCGTGCGCTGGGCCAACGACACGGGTGTGGCGCTGGTGCCTTCCGGTGGTCGAACGGGCCTGTCGGGTGGTGCCGTGGCAGCCCAGGGCGAACTGGTGCTCAGCCTCGAGCGCATGAACCGCGTCCTTGCCTTTGATGCGGTGGACCGCACCCTGACCGTGCAGGCCGGCGTGCCGTTGCAGGTGGCGCAGGAGACCGCGGCGGGCCACGGGCTGGCCTACCCGGTGGACTTCGCCTCACGCGGCTCCGCCACGGTGGGCGGCAGCATCGCCACCAACGCCGGCGGCATCCGCGTGGTGCGCTACGGAAACACGCGCGAGTGGGTGGCGGGCCTCACGGTGGTCACCGGCGCGGGGGACGTGCTTGAGCTAAACCGGGGTCTGGTCAAGAACTCCAGTGGCTACGACCTGCGCCACCTGTTCGTCGGCTCAGAGGGCACGCTGGGCATCGTGGTGGAAGCCACGCTGCGCCTCACCGATCCGCCGCCGCCCACCAACGTCATGCTGCTGGCGCTGCCCTCGTTCGAGGTGCTGATGCAGGTGTTCGCGGCCTTCCGTGAGCGCCTGCAACTGGAAGCATTTGAGTTCTTCACCTACGTGGCCCTGCGACACGTGCTGGCCCACGGGGCCCAGGCGCCGTTCGCGGAGACCCATCCGTATTACGTGGTCACCGAGTACGCCACGGGCGATGAGCGCGAGGAGGCCGCCGCGCTGGCCGCCTTCGAGCATTGCCTGGAGAACGGCCTGGTGCTGGATGGCGTCATCAGCCAGAGCGACGCGCAGGCCGCGCAACTGTGGCGCCTGCGCGAGGGCATCACCGAGGCGCTGGCGCGCTATAAACCGTACAAGAACGACATCGCCGTGCGCGTGTCCGCGATGCCGACGTTCCTGGCCGAGACCCAGGCGCTGCTAACGCAGGAATACCCGCAGTTTGAAGTCGTATGGTTCGGCCACATCGGCGACGGCAATCTGCACATCAACGTGCTCAAGCCGGATGGCATGGACAACGACGCCTTCGTCGGCCAGTGCGAGCAGGTGACCAAGTTGCTGGCCGGAGCACTGGAGCGGCACGGCGGCAGCATCTCGGCCGAGCACGGCATCGGGCTGGTCAAGAAGCCGTACCTGGTGGGCACCCGCAGCGAGGCAGAGATTGCGGTCATGAAGGGCATCAAGCGGGTGCTCGATCCCAACGGGGTGATGAACCCCGGCAAGGTCTTCGACGCCTGAAAAAGATCAAGGCGGGCTGGGCCCGCCTTGATCCATCACCGAGTCATGCCTCCGCGGGAGGCCTTCGCGCTCAGTCCGCGCGACCCGCGAACTCGCCCGTGGTGGTGTTCACCAGCACGCGCTCACCGTTGGCGATGTACTCCGGCACCATGATCTCGATGCCGGTGTTGAGCTTGGCCGGCTTCGGGCGCTTGGTGGCGGTGCCGCCCTTCAGCTCCGGCGGGGTTTCCACCACTTCCAGCGTCACCGTCTGCGGCATCTGCAGGCCGATGGCCTGCTCGTCGATCACCTGCACATAGCAGCCCGACAGGTCCGGCACGATGTAGCCGGCGTTGTCGCCCACCACGTCGGCGTCGAGCGTGTATGGGGTGTAGTCCTCGTCGTCGAGGAACACGAACGCGTCGCCATCCATGTACGAGAAGGTGGCCTGGCGGCGGACCAGGTCGACCTCGCGCAGCTCGTCGTCGGCGTCGAAGCTGGCGTCGAGCTTGTTGCCGCCCGGCACGCTGTACATGATGAAGCGGAAGCGCACGTTGCCGCCGCGGCCTTGCGGCGAGCTGCGCTCGATGTCGCGGATCTGGTAAACGCCGTTGTTGTACTCGACGACGTTGCCTTTCTTGACGTCAAAAGCCTTCATGGAATGCTCACTGGATCGTATGACCCGGTCTTTCCCTCCCCTGGGTCGGGGTGGACCGGGGGAGGGTTGGAAAAAGGGTTACTTCGGCGCCAGTCGGGTGGCACCGTCCAGGCGGATGGTCTCGCCGTTGAGGTAGGTGTTGCCCAGGATGTACGCCACAAGGCTGGCGAAGTCCTCCGGCTTGCCCAGGCGGGACGGGAACGGGATCGAGGCGGCCAGCGACTCCTGCACCGACTGCGGCATGCCGTCCACCATCGGCGTCCAGAACACGCCCGGCGCGATGGTCATGACGCGGATGCCGAAGCGGGCCAGTTCGCGCGCCATGGGCAGGGTCATGCCGACCACGCCGCCCTTGGAGGCGGAGTACGCGGCCTGGCCGATCTGGC
>CBFGOS010000029.1:0-13555 GCA_965650425.1 uncultured Lysobacter sp.
CGACTGAGCCTTCGCCGCCGCGTGGCCTGCGCGGGGCACGCGGCGAGCAGGCCGTCTTCGATCCGCGCGTTGCGAAGGCATTGAGGGAGGGCCCATGCAACTGACCGCCGAGCCCGCCTTCGTCCTGCATGCACGGCCGTGGCGGGAAACCAGCCTGCTGGTGGAAGTGTTGACGGCCACGCACGGCCGCGTGGGGCTGGTGGCGCGCGGTGTGCAGGGGCCCAAGCGCCACGTGCTGCGCGCCGCGTTGCAGCCACTCCAGCTCATCCGGCTGGATGCCGTTCTACGGGGCGAACTGGCGCGCCTGACCGCCGCCGAGGCCGTTGACATCGCGCCGCGCCTGGGCGGCAACGCCATGTTGGGCGCGTTCTACCTCAACGAACTGACGCTGCGGCTGGCACCGCGGTTGGATCCCGCGCCGGAATTGTTCGTGGCCTATGCGGCTGCGCGCGAACGGCTGCGTGCCGGTGAGCCGCTGGCGTGGACGCTGCGGCGGTACGAGCGTGATCTGCTGGACGCACTGGGCTTCGGATTCGACTGGAGCTGCGACGGCGACGGCATGCCCATCGATCCTGCGGCGCGGTACCGCATCGAACCGGAGTACGGTCCACGGCGTGTGATCAGCGACCGCGGCCACGGCGACCGTTCGACCGCCGCGACCGGCCGCGCGCTGCTTGCCCTGGCCAATGACGAACTGCCCGAGAAGGAGGACCTGGCGGGCCTGCGCCATGTACTTCGTGGCGTGCTGACCCATCATCTGGGGCCCAAGGGGCTGAAGTCGTGGGACATGCTGGCCGGACTGCCGCGCATGACCGAAGCGCGTCCAGTGCCTGACAAGGCGGGCCCAAGCGGCGGCACGCTTGCCTCAGATCCCTTGGCGCATGGGACCGATGAATCGCCGTCGCCGCGCGGTGCCGAGGACTGACGCGTCGTTGACCCGAGCTCAGAACGGGAACGTTGCGAGGCGGATCGCGGCGTGGGGCAGGCGGCTCAACCTTACGACTGTTGCCGGTGCAGCGGCGGGGTAGCCAACGTGTCCTCCACCGCCTGGTCGAAACGTAGCAGCGTCGCTGGATCGGTGGGTTGGCCGCGGAGCTCGGCCGCCGCTGAGGCCAGCCTGGCGGCCCCCACGAACCCGCAGCTGGCCCTGAGTTTGTGCACCTCGTCGAGTACGACAGCCGCGCGTGCATGGCCACCCGCGTCGGCAATGCGGACGCGGGCGAGTGGCAATTCGGCAAGGAACAGGTCGCGCAGCGCCGCCACGTGGTCAAGGTTGCCACCCATGGAGCGCGCTGCGTCTTCATCGTCCCACACCGGAAGCTTGCCGGGCAGCGGCGCGTGCGCGCTCGCCGCCATCCCGCGCGCGGTGGACAGGTTCAGTGCGCGGCGGATGGCATCGGCCACCGTCTGCGCGGGCAGGGGTTTCAGCAGCACTTCGTCGAAGCCCGCCTGCAGCAGGGCATCCAGATCGCTGCGCAGATGCGATGCCGTGTGCGCGATCGCGGGCGTGCCCGGATGGCGTTGCTTCAACGCCGCCAGCAATGCCTCACCACGCCCATCCGGCAGATTCGCATCGATCAGCCACATCGCATGGCGCTGACGTTCGGCGCACGCGAGTGCCTGCGCCACGCTGCCAGCACCGTCCACCGCCACGCCGGCCGACGCTGCCGCCGCGGTGAGGAAGGCGAGGGCCACCGGGTCGTCTTCGACCAGGAGGATGCAGGGAGCGTCGCCGGATTTCATGAGCAGTTCGCGCGGGCTGGTTATGCTTCGGGCATGGAGCCCCGGATGGTACCCCTGCGAATGCCTTCATGGCTGCGGTTCGTGCAGAGCACGGCGCTGCTGGCCCTGTTGCTGGTGGCCGGCGGCGTCCACGCGCGGGCGATGAGCGCGCGCATCCAGCGCGTGACGACCAGCGTGGCCACGTTCGAGGGCGTGCAGGTCCGGCTGGAGTGGGGTGAGGGAGCCGAGCAGGGGCAGTTGCACCTGCAGGCACGTCGTGCCGACGCCCCTGACCTGGGATATCGGTTCCGCAACCTGGCGTGGCGGTGCCCACTGCGTCGCGACGGGCGAGGCGGCTGGCGTTGCGCGGGCGACGTGCGCGCCGCCGGGGCCGCGCCGTTCCGCTTGGATGTCGCCTTGGGTGTGGCGACCACGGAGGCGCGCCTGGCGCGTGGCGGCGCGCGGCTGCAGCTGCTGCGCAGTGCGGCCACGCCCGACTTGACCCGTATCGATCTGACCGCGGTGCCGCTGGCGTGGACGCAGGCCTTGCTGGCGTCGACGTGGCCAGCGGCGCGCCTCAATGGCGGCCAATTGTCGGGGCGCCTGGAAATCGAGAGTGCCAAAGGGCAACCCTTGCGCGTCAGTGGGCCGCTGCAATTGCGCGGCGCCGCGATCGATACGCCCGATGGCACCATCGCAGCGGAGGGATTGGGTGCCGACCTCGACGTGCGCGCGGGATTTGCCGACACCGACACGGTGGACATACGCGGCCACCTGCGCGGCGGCGAGATGCTCTTTGGCACCACCTACGTATCGCTGCAGGATCGACGCGTAGGGCTGCGCGTGGCAGGCGAAAAGCGCGGCGTGGGTGGCTGGAATTTCCACGAACTCCGCTGGCAGGACGACGGCATCCTCGTTGCCTCCGGTCGCGCATCGTTGACGCCAGAGGGTGGCGTGCACGGGGCGACATTGCGCCTGGAGAGCCGGTCGCTGACACCGCTGCGCGATGGCTATCTGTCCGGTTGGCTGGGCTTGGCGGGCTTGGGGGATCTGGCCCTGTCGGGTGCGGCGGACGCATGGGTGGATGTCGCGAACGGACAGTTGCGTGGCGCATTGATGCGGTTGCACGGCGTCACCATCGATGACCCGCAGGGGCGCTTCGACTTCAATGGACTCGATGGCGACGTGGCGTTCTCCGGCGGCGCGCCCGTGCAGAGCGCGCTGCAATGGCAGGGCGGCGCGTTGTATGGGCTCGGATTCGGGGCGGCGCGGCTGCCGTTTGCCAGCCAAGGCGGAGAGCTGCGCGTGGCCGCGCCCGTTACCTTGCCCGTCCTGGGCGGGCAGGCGCGCTTCGATGACGTGCGGATCCGGCCGCCAGGGGCCGATCGCGGTCTGGAAGTCGAATTTGGGCTGGCGCTTGATCGCGTGGACATCGCCCAGCTGTCCAAGGCACTGGACTGGCCGGCATTCGCCGGCAACCTGAGTGGCAGCATCCCCCGCGCCCGGTACGCCAACGATCGGTTGGATTTCGACGGCGGCCTGGACCTCCAGCTCTTCAACGGCCGCGTGCGTGTCTCATCGCTGGCCATGGAGCGGCCCTTCGGCGTGGCACCGACGCTGACGGCCGATATCGACATCGATGACCTTGACCTGGAATCGACGACCAGCGTCTTTGGTTTTGGCAGCATCACCGGGGCGCTGGACGGGCGCATCAGCGGGCTGCGCCTGGTGGACTGGCAGCCGGTGGCCTTCGATGCGGAGCTGCATACCGAGCGCAAGCGGGGCCTGCGCCAGCGCATCAGCCAGCGCGCCGTCCAGAACATCTCCAGCGTGGGTGACGCCTCGTTTGTCAGCAGCCTGCAGGGGCAGTTGATCGGCCTGTTCGACGACTTCGGCTACAAGCGCATCGGCATCGCGTGCCGGCTGGCAGACGAGGTGTGCACCATGGATGGCCTCCGTTCAGCCGGACAGGGATTTATTATCGTGGAAGGCGCGGGGCTGCCCCGGCTGACCGTCGTGGGTTTCAACCGTCGGGTGGACTGGCCAACCCTGCTGGAACGCCTCGCGGCGATCGGCAAGGGCGACGTCAAGCCCGTCGTGGAATGAATGCAGCACCGCAACGCAATTACAGGAGAAAGCGCATGCGCCGTTGGATGGGAATACCGGTTGCCGCCGTCATGCTGACGGCGTGTGTCACGATCAATGTCTACTTCCCGGCTGCAGAGGCCAAGGAGGCGGCCAAGGAGTTCGTCGAGAAAGTGATTGGCGACGAGGCGCAGGGTGGCAAGCCGAGCGAAGGCAAGCCGGGCGGGCAGAGCGCGTCGCGGTCGGCGCCGATGACGCCGGCGGCGCTGGCGTCGCGGATCGACTGGCTGTCCCTGGTCGGCATCGGCAGCGCGCATGCACAGGCGGCGCCGGACATCACCATCAAGACGCCGGCCATCCAGGCCATCCAGGCGCGCATGGCGTCGCGCTTCGACGCGCAATTGCGAGCTGGCTTCGACGCGGGCGCGCTGGGCTTTGCTGGCGACGGCACCGTCGTGGTGCGCGATGCCTCCAAGCTGGCGCTGAAGGATCGCGTGGCCGTCAACCAGGCGGTGGCCGACGACAACCGCGACCGCAAGGCGGTGTACCGCGAGGTGGCGGTGGCCAACGGGCATCCCGAGTGGGAGAACCAGATCCGCGACGTGTTTGCGCGGCAGTGGATCGAAAGCGCGCGGCCGGGCTGGTGGTACCAGTCGGGTGGGGCCTGGAAGCAGAAGTAACGGCTCCCGACCCCCAAGCGACCCACGAACCGATGGAAAGGGGCGGCTGGTTCAGCCGCCCCTTTTTGTTGTCGGTTCTGGGGCGCGGCCCCGCTTTCCCGTATCTGCGACAATAGCCACCCCCTGAAAACCGGCTGTAACCGTGGCGCGAATCGACCAGACCCCCTTCGAAACCGAGATCACCGGCCTGACCCACGACGGCCGTGGCGTGGCCCGCCGCGAGAATGGCAAGGCCGTGTTCGTCGCGGGTGCCCTGCCCGGCGAGCGGGTAATGGCCAGCCAGACCGGTCGCAACCGCAATTTCGACGAAGCGAAGACGGTGGAAGTGCTGGTCGCTGCCCCGGAGCGTGTCGAGCCGCGCTGCGCGCACTTTGGCGTGTGCAGTGGCTGCGCCATGCAGCACTACGCCGAGGACAAGCAGATCCTCGCAAAGCAGAACGTGCTGCTGGAAAACCTCACCCGCATTGGCCACGTCACGCCGGAAACCGTGCTCCCGCCGCTGACCGATGCTTCGTGGGGCTACCGTCGCAAGGGCCGCTTCTCGGTGCGCCGCGTGGACAAGAAGGACAAGACGCTGGTCGGCTTCCGTGAGGTTGATCCGCGCTTCGTCGCCGACGTCTCGTTCTGCCACACCGTGATCCCGGAGATTGGCGACAAGGTCGCGGCACTGGCGACGCTGGTGGATGGGCTGCAGGCGCGCAAGGACATCCCGCAGATCGAGTTCATTGCCGGCGACCGCCAGGCTGACTTCAGTGGCATCGCGCTCACCATCCGCCACCTTTCGCCGCTGTCGGACGCCGACAAGGCCGCGCTGGTGGCGTTTGGCCAGCAGCACGGTTTCGCCATCTTCCTGCAGCCGGGCGGCGTGGACAGCGTGCACCCGCTGTGGCCCGAGCACATCAAGCTGGCCTTCTCGTTGCCGGAGTGGAACCTGGAGTTCAACTTCCGCCCCCTGGACTTCATCCAGGTCAACGCGGGGCTCAACGGCAAGATGATCCGCAGCGCGCTGGACCTGCTGGATGCGCAGCCGGACGAGCGCGTGCTCGACCTGTTCTGCGGCCTCGGCAATTTCACCCTCCCGCTGGCGCGCACGGTGCGCGAGGTGGTGGGCGTGGAGGGCGAGGCGGGCCTCGTGATGCGCGCACGTGAGAACGCCGCGCACAACAACCTGCCCAACGCGCAGTTCCACGCGGCCGACCTGGGCAAGGACCTGTCCGGCCACACCTGGATGCGCGAAGGTTTCGACAAGTTGCTGCTGGACCCGCCGCGTTCGGGCGCGGACTTCGTGCTGACCCAGCTGCCGCTCAAGCAGTTCAAGCGCATCGTGTACGTGAGCTGCCACCCGGCCTCGCTGGCGCGCGACGCGGGCTATCTGGTCAATGAGCGTGGCTGGAAGCTCAAGGCGGCCGGCGTGATGGACATGTTCCCGCACACCGCGCACGTCGAGTCCATTGTCATGTTCGAGCCGCGCTGACTCGCGCTGACCCAGTAACAGGCAACGACAGCGGTTATCGCGCCGCCGCGCGCCCGTGCATTAGGCGTTCGATGCCTGTGCATCTACCGACGAGCGCCGGCCGCTACCCGCCACTCCGCATCAGGACGCCCCCATGCCCCTGGAAATCGAACGCAAATTCCTCGTCACCGGCGACAGTTGGCGCACCGCCGCGCACAAGGTCGTGCCGATGGCGCAGGGCTACCTCAACGACCTCAAGGCCATGGACACTGGCGCGATGAAGGCATCGGTGCGCGTGCGCATCCAGGGCGACGAGGCCTACCTCAACCTCAAGTCGCGCGAGCTGGGTCATACCCGCCAGGAGTTCGACTACGCCATCCCCGTCGACGACGCGCGCGGCCTGCTGGCCCTCAGCGTGGGTGGGCTGGTGGACAAGCGTCGCCATTACGTCACGGTTGATGGCCACTTGTGGGAAGTGGACGAGTTCCTGGGCGACAACGCCGGGCTGGTGGTGGCGGAGATCGAGCTGACGTCAGCGGACGAGGCGTTCACCAAGCCCGAGTGGGCGGGGGCGGAAGTCACCGACAGCCCGCGCTACTACAACCTCGCGCTGGCCACGCGACCATTCCAGCAGTGGACCGAGGCGGAGCGGGCAGGACTGGACTGACATCGAAGCGGCGCGTCCAGGGCATCGCTCCCCGGGGCCCGATGCGCCGCGCCCACCCGGCCGGGCCACGGCCCTCCCAGCTGGCCGCAGCCGCGCGCTATCACCGGATGCGTGGCCAGCCGGGCCCGTTCAGCAACCCTGCTGCGTCCATCTCGCATCTGCGCGACAATCCTCGATCCCGCGGCGCCCCATCGCCGCCATCCGAACACTGGAGTTTTCCGAATGCTCGTCATCGGCGTTGCCGGCACCGAACTCACCGCGCAGGAGCGCGACTGGTTGCAGCACGACGCCTGCGCCGGCGTCATCCTGTTCTCGCGCAACTTCGCCTCGAAGGCGCAAGTGGCAGAACTTTCGCAGGCCATCCGTGCGGCCGCGCCGCGCCCGCAGCTGGTCTGCGTGGACCAGGAGGGCGGTCGCGTGCAGCGCTTCCGCGAGGGCTACAGCGCGCTGCCGCCGCTGGAAAACTTCGGCCGGCTCTACACGCAGGACAAGGCCGCCGCGCTGGCGATGGCCGAAGAACACGCCTGGGTGATGGCCAGCGAAGTGCGCGCCACCGGCGTGGACCTCAGCTTCGCCCCGGTGGTGGACCTGGGCCGTGGCAACCGCGCCATCGGCAACCGCGCCTTCTCCGAGGATCCGGCGGTGGTTGCCGACTTCACCCGCGCCTACGTGCGCGGCATGCACAGTGCCGGCATGGCCGCCACGCTGAAGCACTTCCCGGGCCACGGCTCGGTGCTGGAAGACACGCATTTCGACGACGCCATCGACCCGCGCCCGCTGGACGAGATCCGCGCGCTGGACCTGGTGCCGTTCGTGGCCGGCATCGAGGCCAAGGCCGATGCGGTGATGATGGCGCACGTGGTCTACCCGGCCGTGGCGCCGGAACCGGCCGGCTACTCCAAGGTCTGGATCGAGGACATCCTGCGCGGCGAGATGGGGTTCCGCGGCGTGGTCTTCAGCGACGACATCGGCATGGCGGCAGCGTTCTCCGCTGGCGGCATCAAGCAGCGCGTTGACCTGCACCTGGATGCCGGTTGCGACGTCGTGCTGGTCTGCCACCCGGAGCTGGTGGAGGAATCGCTGGATGCCATCAAGGATCGCAAGCTCAACACCATGGCGCTGACCGGGCTGATCGGTCGCGGCCCAATGGGCTGGGAAGGCCTGCTGGCCGACGCCCGCTACGCCGAGGCGCGCACCCGCCAGGAAGGACTCGCCTGATGACCGCCAACACGCGCCCTGCGCTGGCCGATGCGCTTGCCAATGCCGAAGTGGTGGTGGATCGCGCCACCATCGATGCCGGCGTCAGGCAGATGGCGGCCGAGATCCACCGTGATTTCGCCGGCAGCGTGCCGGTGTACCTGACGATCATGCACGGCGGCCTGCCGTTTGCCGCGCAACTGGCGATGGAACTGGGCGCGCTGGGCCTGGACCTGGAGTTCGACTACCTGCACGCCACCCGCTACCGCGGCCAGACCACCGGCAGCGACCTGGTGTGGAAGCACCGTCCGGCCACGCCGCTGGCGGGCCGACGCGTGATCCTGGCCGACGACATCCTGGACGAGGGCCACACGCTGGCTGCCGTGCGCGACTGGTGCCTGTCTGAAGGTGCCGCCGACGTGCGCATCGCTGCGCTGTCGGTCAAGGATCACGACCGCTGCGTGCCGGGCATCTGCGCCGATTACGTGGCAGTGACCGTGCCCGACCGCTACGTCTTCGGCTACGGCATGGACTACCACGAGCAGGGCCGCAACCTGCCGGACATCTACGCGCTGAAGGATTGAGCGCGAGTCACACGCGCCGCGACCGTCCGGGGCGTTCCATCGAATCGGAGACGACATGAGCGACATCGCCCTTGCCATCATCGGCGGCACTGGCCTGTACAAGCTGGCCGACCTGCAGGACGTGACCACGCACGAGCCCGAGACCCGCTACGGCAATCCGTCCGGCCCGGTTCGCGTGGGCACGCTGGACGGCCACCGCGTCGCCTTCATGGCCCGGCATGGCGAAGGCCATTCCGTGCCGCCGCACAAGATCAACTACCGCGCCAACCTTGCCGCGCTGCAGGCGCTGGGCGCGCAGTGCGTGCTGGCGCTCAATACCGTCGGCGGCATCACCGAGCGATTCGGGCCGCGCGTGCTGGCCTGCCCGGACCAGCTGATCGACTACACCTGGGGCCGCATCTCCACCGTCTGCGAGGAGGAGGGCACCGAGGTGCTGCACGTCGACTTCGGCGAGCCCTACACCCGCAGCCTGCGCCAGGCGGTGGTGGCCGCGGCGACCAAGGCCCACGTCGCCCTGGTCGATGGGGGCTGCTATGGCGCCACGCAGGGCCCGCGTCTGGAGACCCGGGCGGAGATCGTGCGCATGCGCCGCGACGGCTGCGACCTGGTCGGCATGACCGGCATGCCGGAAGCCGGCTTGGCCCGCGAGATGGGGCTGGACTACGCCTGCCTGGCCATCGTGGCCAACTGGGCGGCCGGTGCCGGCCCGGATCCGGACGAGGTCATCACCCTGCAGGACGTGCTGGATAACGTGGCCGCCGCTTCGGCGGGGCTGCCCCTGCTGCTGAAAACCCTGCTAGCCGGCTGAGCCCTCGGGGGCGCATCGAGGCAAACGCCTGAACGGCCGGGATGGGAAAGCCGGGCGATTGTAAAGCCGGCGTTCAGTTTGCATACTCGGGGCGCGCACTTTCCGCCACCCGGCGGTTGCGCGCCCAACGCACCCAGTATGAGGTCATCAAGGATATGCAGTACGGCACCGTGAAGTGGTTCAACGACGCCAAGGGTTTTGGCTTCATTTCGCCTGAGGATGGAAGCGCGGACGTGTTCGTGCACTTCTCTGCGATCAACGCCAAGGGCTTCCGTAGCCTGCAGGAAGGCCAGCGCGTCAGCTACGAGCTGACCCAGGGCCCGAAGGGCGCGCAGGCATCCGGCGTAGCGCCGGTCTAAGCGGCCACGTGCCTCGAAACCCCGCGCTTGTCGCGGGGTTTTTTTTGCGCGACAGCCGGCACCTGCCGGCGCACAATCCGGGCAGGGTCACCGCCGGAGCCGTGCATGGACCTGCCGCCGTTCGACACCCACAGCGTCGACAACCAGCCTCCCGAATTTGCCCCACGTAACCTGTGGGCCGATGACATCGCGCTTCGCGATGCAGTGGACCGCGAAGGCGCGGCTGCCTTCGCCCAGCACCTGGCCGCCTATGGGGCCCTCGCGGGCGACGAGTTGTACGCGCTGTCCTTCGACGCCCATCGCGACCGCCCACGCCTGCGCACGCACGATCGCTTCGGCCACCGCATCGACCGCGTGGAATTCCACCCCGCCTACCACCGGCTGATGGATGCGGCGATCAGCCACGGCGTGGCGGGCCTGTCTTGGACGGCCAATGCGCCCGGCGCGCACGTCGCACGCGCGGCCCTGAGCTACCTGCATCACCAGGCCGAGCCAGGCACCAGTTGCCCGCTGACCATGACGCATGCCGCCATTCCCGTCCTGCGTCGCGAGCCCGCGCTGGCCGAGTGGCTGGTCAAGGCGGTTGCACCCCACTACGACCCGCGCGAAGTGCCCATTGGGCAAAAGGCGGGCGTAACGCTTGGCATGGGCATGACCGAAAAGCAGGGTGGCTCCGACGTGCGGGCGAACAGCACCCGCGCCGAGCCGATGGCCGGGGAAGGCGAGTACACGCTGGTCGGGCACAAATGGTTCATGTCCGCGCCAATGTCCGATGGCTTCCTGGTGCTGGCGCAGGCGCCCGGTGGCCTGACCTGCCTGCTGTTGCCGCGCCTGTTGCCGGATGGTCGCCGCAACGCGTATCGGGTGATGCGCCTGAAGGACAAGCTGGGCGACTGGTCCAACGCTTCCAGCGAGGTGGAGTTCTGCGGCGCGTGGGCACGTCGCATCGACGAGGAAGGCCGCGGCGTGGCCACCATCCTGTAGATGGTCATGCTGACGCGGCTGGACTGCATGCTCGGCTCCGCGGCGGAGATGCGGATGGCGTTGGCGCACGCGCTGCACCATGCCCGCCACCGCCACGCCTTCGGTCGCGCCTTGCTGGATCAGCCGTTGATGCGCAATGTGCTGGCCGACCTCGCCCTGGAGGCCGAGGCGGCCATCGCGCTGGCACTGCACGTGGCCAGTGCCATCGAGCGCGCCGACGCGGACCCGCTGGCCGCCGCCGTGGCGCGCATCGGCACCGCCGCAGGCAAATACTGGGTATGCAAGCGCGCGCCGGCGTTCGTCAATGAAGCGCAGGAGTGCCTCGGCGGCTCCGGCTACGTGGAAGAGTCCGTCCTGGCGCGCCTGTACCGCCAGGCGCCGCTCAACTCGATCTGGGAGGGCAGTGGGAACATCCAGTGCCTGGACGTGCTGCGTGCGTTGGCGCGCGAGCCGGTGCAGGCGCAGGTGCTGTGGCATTGGCTACAGGCGAGCGGTGCATGGAGCACCGAGGGCGGCGAGGGAGCTGCGGCGACGCTGCGCGGTGTCCTGGCCGAAGGCCGTGCGGTCCCGGAGGTGCATGCGCGCTGGCTGGTGGAGCGTCTGGCCGTCTCGATGCAGGCGGCGGTGTTGCGTCAGGCTCGCAGTCCACTGGCTGATGCGTTCCATCGCAGTCGCCTGGCGGGTCAGCACGGCGTGGCCTTTGGCACGCTGCTGGAGGAACGCGATATCGAGGCGGCTCTGGCGCGCGTGCTGGCCTAGCGTATTGCCGTTGTCATGAGTCGCCCCCCCGTCGTCGCGGCGTGAGCTGTCAACGGGCCGCCCAGAACAGGCACAGCCCGCCGGCTGTGAAGAGTACAAGCCACGACAAGTGGCGGCCGCGTGTAAAAAGCAGTGGCAGCAGGCCGGAAATAACGAGTGTCCAGCCGACGGAGGATGCAAGCACTTGAGCCGAGGCATGGTCCGCGAGCTGGAACAGGATGCCAGCAAGGCCAAACGCCAGCACCGTGGTCAGGTGCCAGGCAAAGCGAAGCGTACGTGTCGTGAAATTTGTACTGCCAAGGAGCTTGGGCAGATTGTCCTGGCGGAACAAGCGAATGAGGATGTAGCGTTCGCCCAGGATGGAGTGGGCTATCCCGAGTGCAGCGATGAGGAAAGCGGCGGTACTTAGCATTCGGTTCAAGCCTCCCACGCGCGAATTGGAGTCCAGCATCGTCCATCCACCCATTGGATTGCTATGCTTTGACAGGGCGCAGCCAGGGGATTGGCGGGGAAATGAAGCGATGGGGATTGGCGGGCGCTGGGCTCGCGGCAGTGGTATTGCTGGTTTTCTCCGTGGGTGGCATGGATCGGGGCGAGCGATGCGCTGATCCGCAGGCTGAAAACTGCCCATCGCCACAGGGCCTTGAGGCTGCGGTCCCGGGCTCTGGATCGGGATCGGCAAGTGCGATGGTTCGCCTGCCGGCCACGGGGGCAAAGGGCCCTCAAGCGCTGCACTTGACCCGGGCCATGCTCGAGCGCGCCTGGCAGAACGGCGAACTCTCGGTGGCTTTGCCGGACGGTGGACGTTACTCCGTGGCGCTTGAGAACCATCGGTTTGACCCGGGTGGCCAATGGACCGTCGTGGGGCGCGTGCAGACGCGCGTTGGCGCGCAGGCCATGGTGCTGACCTTCGGCCCCGACGCGGTTTTCGGCGTCCTGCCGCGCCCGGACGGCTCGCTGCTCCAGATCACGACGACGCGGGGGAAAACTGAAATCGCCGACGCAGGCGGTTTGCTGCCGCCCGGTAGCAAGGGCACGCTGGCCACGGAGCCGGATTACCTGATCGCCAAGACGAACGGGACGGGAAGCCAAGTGCTCGCCACCCCAGCGCTGGATGCCCAGCCTGCCAATGCCTCGTCCGAAGTCGAGATTGCCGTCCTTGGCCTGTACACGGATGACCTGGTCGAATTGCGCGGCAGCGTTGCCGCGGCGGAAACCGAGGTCACCAATCTGTTCGCGATCGCCAACCAGGCGCATCTCGACAGCGCAACGCGGGTGCGGTTGAAAGTGGTGTCGCTGCGACAGGTCAACATCGACCCCACGATGGACAACCATCGCGCCCTCAACGCGGTCACCGACAACAACGTTGCAGGCGTCGACCTCTTCCAACCTCGCGACGAGCTGGCCGCCGACCTGGTGGCCCTGGTGCGCCCCCACGGTGAGAGCCATGGCTCGTGCGGCGTTGCCTGGCTGATTGGCAGCGACCGCGCGCCGCAGACGATCCCGTTGCAGGAGCGTTACGGCGTCTCGGTCACGAATGTCGCGCCCTGCGGACCGCATGTGCTGGCCCATGAGCTGGGGCACAACCTCGGGTCGGCGCACGACCGGGAAACCCAATCGGTTAGCGGCGCCCTCCAATATGGGGCTTACCAGTACTCCTTCGGCTATCGCCAGAACGGGCCGCCGGCGTTCGCGACGGTCATGGCCTACGCCGTGGGGCAACCCTGGGTGGGCTATTTCTCGAGCCCCGGCTCCACCATGTGTGGCACCCAATGTGGCGTGACGGATCGCGCGGACAACGTCCGCAGTCTCAATGCAACCGCGCCCATGGTCGCGGGGTTCAGGGGGCCGCCGGGAACGCTGTCCTTGGCGGATGCCGAGATCCACGAGTCCGAAGCCGGTGCCACCACGATGATGCTGTTCGTGGCGCGGCTGTCCGGACCTGCCCCGGCGGGCGGGGTGCAGTTCGGTGTGGCGGTCTCTGGAGGAACCGCGCAGGAAGGCGTGGACTATCGCCGACCGGATGACGCGACCCGGTACACGATTCCCGCAGGCTCGCGGGACGCCGTCGTCGCGATTGAAGTCGTGGGCGACGACGTCGAGGAGCCGGATGAAACCATTCGCTTGCGGTTGACGGACGTTGCCGGGGCCACGGTGCATCGTGGCTAGGCCGCCGGCGCGATCATCAACGACGATCCGCGCTTGGTACTGTCCGGACGCATCCGCTTCGAGGATGGCGTGCTTCCGCCCACGTCCG
>CBFGOS010000030.1:0-13458 GCA_965650425.1 uncultured Lysobacter sp.
TGCTGCTGGCCCTGTGGATCGGCCTGCCCCTGCTGGTGTTCTGCCTGGCGCAGTCGCGGATGCCGCTGTACCTGCTGCCGTTGTTCGTGCCGATGGCGCTGGCGGTCGCGGCGCAACGCCAATCGGAAGGGCGTGCCCTGCCACGCTGGCCCTGGCTGCTCGCGTGGGCCGGCGTGTTGCTGGCGCTCAAGCTGGGCGCCGCACTGTGGCCCACCCACAAGAATGCGGCCGAGTGGGCCGACGCCATCCGCGCACGCGTCGACGGCCCGGTGCAGGAAGTCGCCTTCCTGGAGGACATGGCGCGCTATGGACTGCACCTGCACCTGGGCGCGGAGATCGAGAAGATCGCGGTGGAACCACAGCCCGTGGTCCGCTTCAACCCGGTCAACGATTCCGACCTGGCACGTGAGCTCGCCGAGCACGAGCCGCACGTGGTGTGGGTATGCAAGCAGGCGCGCTGGGAGGAACTGCGCGGCCGCATCCAGGCGCTGGGCTACCGCGCGGTGGCGCGCGGCACACCGTACCGGGGACGCATCATCTTCCAGGTCGAGCCGGCACGCTGAGACTGGCGCCGGGGGCGGTCATGCGCCGTGGTCGCCCTGCAACGCCTGCGTGGCCTGCCGGTTGCCGGCGGCGGCGCGCGCGGCCACCACGCTGAAGGCGACGATGCCCACGATCACCACCAGCGCGCCCCACAACGCGCGGCCCTGCGGCCACGCTTCGTCCAGCCACAGCACCCCAATCACGGTGGCGAACAGCAGCTCCGCGGCCTGCATGGCTTCGGCCGCGGCCAACGCGGTCGGGTCGGTGCGCACCATGCCCGTGGCCTGGAAGAACAGCACTGTGGCGATGATGCCTGCGCCCAGCGCCACGCCGGCCGCCAGCCACACCTGCCCCAGCGAAGGCACGCCCGCCTGCTGCCACGCGAACGCGGCCACCAGCAGCCACAGCGGCTGGCTGGCCAAGGTCATGCCGAACACGCGCTGGGTGGCGTTGAGCTCGATGCCGACCCGCTCCAGATGGAGCAGCAGCCCGCGATTGCCCAGCGGGTAGGCGAAGGCCGACACCGCCACGCATAGCAACGCGATCCATCCGTGCAGGTCGAGCCCGCCGCCGTGGCCGACCTGCATCATCAGCACGCCCGCCACGATCAGCGCGCCCACCGCCAGCGCGGGCAGCGGCACCTTCGCCCGCGCATCGCGGTACAGGAACGGCGCGCACAGCATGCCGGCGATCACGGTGAGCTGGAACGTGCCGGCCACCAGCCATGACGGTCCGCTGGCCGCGGCATAGCTGAGCAGCAAGTAGAAGCCGACGAACCCCACGCCACTCCAGGCCAGCCACGGCCACGGGTGCGCGCGCATCGCGCGCCACACCGGGCCGATGCCGCCCTGCCAGGGCATCACCAGCAGCATCAGCGGCAGGGTGATCAGATAGCGCAGGCTGGCCGTCCACGCCCAGTGGCCACCGCCGGTCGCAGCGGCGCGGTTGAGCACGTAGGTGCAGGTGAAAAACAGCGCCGACAGCAGGGCGATGGCGACGGCCCACAACGCGATGCGACTGGCCTTGCCTGCACCCGCGGTCATCCGCGCTTCCTCACCTTGATGGACGACACCGGCACCTGCACCTCGTCCACGCCCCCGACGCGGATCGGCGCGCCCGGCGGCGGGCCCCATGCGTGGGCATAGATCACTTCCCAGGTCGCCGGCAGCTTGCCGTCGGCGCCGCGCAACTGCTCGTAAGCCTGCGCGGCACGCGCGAAGCGCGCGCGGCCGGTGAGCGCGCGCCGACGGTCCTGCATGGCGTTGGTGGCGCCCAGCGTGCGCAGCTCGCGCATCAGCAGCGCCATGTCGTCGTGGCGCGCGGTGAACTCGTCGCGGTCCAGCACCGGGTCCTTGAAGCCGGCGGCAATCAGCGCGTCGCCAAACTGCGCGATCGACGGGAACAGGCTGACGTGCGGCGCGGCGTCGGCTTCGGAGAATGCCCCGCGCAGTTCGAACAGCGTGTCCGGGCCGAAGGTCGACACCAGCAGCATGCCGCCGGGCTTGAGCACCCGGCGGAACCCGGCGAACACCGACGGCAGGTCGTCCAGCCATTGCAGGCACAGGTTGGAGTAGAGGATGTCGACGCTGGCGTCGCGCAACGGCAAGCGCGCCACGTCGGCACACACCGGCTCCGGACGGCGCGCGAAATCCAGGAACGCGGGCAGGCGCCCAGCGGTATTGGCCCGGGTCTGCCGCAGCATCCCCATCGCCAGGTCCAGCGCGATCACCTGCGCCTTCGGCCAGCGCTTCTGCATGGCCGCCGCGGCATGGCCGGGCCCGCAGCCCAGGTCGACGATGACCTGCGGCGAAGGCGCGTTGCGCGAGGCATCCTCGTAGTAGTCCAGCGATTCCGACAGGCGCGCGCCGACTTCGCGCTGCAACGCGGCGGCGGAGTCGTAGTGCTGCGCGGCACGCGAGAAGCTGCGGCGCACCTGGCGATGGTCGAACAGTTCGGTCATGGGGTTCCTGCGGTGCGTTCCATCGCGCGGGCGGCGGGTGCGGGTGCACCACGCGCCTTCGTCCGTGGCGGGGGATGCCGGCGCCTAGCCGGCGAGCGGGCTATTGTCGCCCGGAACCGCGGGCAGCGCCTGCATGAATTGGTCGATCTCGTCGGCCACCTGCGCGGTGGCGCCGAGGAAGGGCGCGTGGCCCGCGTTGGCGATCACCACGCTGCGTGCGGCGTGGGCCAGCTTGGCGGCCGCGGGCATGGCCCCCGCCGGCACCAGCCGGTCGCGGCGCCCGGAAATCCACAGGCTCGGCACCTTCAGCCGGGTCAGGTCCTCGCGGAGGTCCGCCTGGTCGAGCAGCAGCAGCCCTTCCTGCAGCACGCGCGGATCCGGCTCGCCCCGTTCGAAGGCGTGGCCCTTGAGGTTGCGCAGGTCCTCCTGCGCGGTGGCCGAGCCCAGCGACTCCAAGGCGAGGAAGCCTTCCAGCGTGCCGCGGAAATCACGGCGCAGCGCAGCGCCGAAATCACGAAACAGGTGGGGGCCGACGCCGTGCGACCAGTCCTCGCCGCCGACGAAGCGCGGCGAGGACGCGATCATCACCACGCCGCGGACTGACTCGGGATGGTCGAGCGCGGCACGCAGCGCGAACTGCCCGCCCAGCGACCAGCCCAGCCATACCGCATCGGGCACGCGCGCGACCACTTCGTCCGACAATGCTTCGGGTGAGAGCGGTGCCGCGCAATCGCGCGAATGGCCGTGCCCGGGGAGATCGACCAGGTGCAGGGTGTAGCGATCGGCAAGGCGTTCGACCAACGGCATGAACAGTCCGCCGTGCATCGCCCAGCCATGCACCAACGCCAGGGACGGCCCATGGCCGTGGGATTCGATATGCAGGTTCATCACGACATCTGACTACAGGAAGCGGGGACAGGCCAACGTCGCAACGCTTCGGGAAAAGGGAAGGCTTCGGCGCGAGGTCGACGACAGCAAGCAGATACCGACCCGATCAGCGCGCCATCGCGGCCGCCGCGCTCAAGCGACCGCGTCGTAGCCGTGTTCGACCGCGTCGCGTGCCCACGCCAAGGCCTCGACCAGCGCATCCACGTCGGCCGGCGTGTGCAGCGCCGACAGGGTGATGCGCAACCGCGCGCTGCCTTCGGGCACCGTGGGCGGTCGGATGGCCGCGACCCAGAAGCCCTGCGCCTCCAGTGCATGCGCCATGGCCAAGGCCACGCGCTCGTCGCCGCAGACCAGCGGCTGGATCGGGGTCTCGGAGGGCAGCAGCTTGAAACCGTGCCCCTGCGCACGCTCGCGCAGGCGCGTGGCCAACTCGCGCAGGCGTTCGCGACGCCAGTGCTCGGTGCGCGCCAGCTTCACCGCGGCCAAGGTCGCCGCGGCCTGCGCCGGCGGCAGTGCGGTGGTGTAGATGTAGGGACGCGCGGTTTCGGCCAAATGGCTGATGAGGTCGGCATCGCCGACCACTGCCGCGCCGTAGCCGCCCAGCGCCTTGCCCAGCGTGGCCAGTTGCAGCGGCACCTGCTCCACGCCCAGCCGCGCCGCGGCCACGGAGCCGCGGCCGTCAGGCCCGAGTACGCCCACGCCATGCGCGTCATCGACGTACATCAGCGCCTTCTGCACGCGCGCCGCCAGCGACAGCTCGCGCAGCGGAGCGATGTCGCCGTCCATGCTGAACACCCCGTCGGTGGCGAGCATCGCCATGCCGTCCGGCACGCTGCGCAGCTGGCGGATCGCGCCTTCGGCATCGGCATGCGGATAGCGGCGCAGGCGACAGCCGGCCAGCCGCGCGGCATCGATCAGGCTGGCGTGGTTGAGCCGGTCCTGCACGCACACATCCTCGTCGCCCAGCAGCGCCTGCACCACCGCGAGGTTGGCCATGTAGCCACTGCCGAACAACAACGCACGCGGCGCACCGAGCCAGTCGGCCAGCTCGCGCTCCAGTGCTTCGTGCGCGGCATGGTGGCCGCATACCAGGTGCGACGCGACGCCACCGGCGCCTTCGCGCGCCGACACGTCGCCCAGCGCGGTGGTGACCTTGAAGTGCTGCGACAGACCCAGGTAATCGTTGCCGCAGAAGTTGGTCAGCCAGCGGCCGTCCACTTCGCAGCGGGCGGCGTCGCGGTGGGTTACCGTGCGGCGTTCGCGCACCCGGTGCTGGGCCACGCGCTGGGCGCGGGCGGCCTGGATGCGGTCACGCCAACCTGCGCGGGCCATGGCTCAGGCCGCGCAGGAGCAATTGGCGCCGCAGCCGCCGGCTTCCGCGCCGTACTGGTTCGATCCTTCGATGATGTCGGCGTGCACGGTGCCGGCCTTCGCCTCCACCGCGACCTGCATCGGGCGCAGGCCAAGGCGGGCGAACAGGGCCAGGTCCCGTTCGGTGTCCGGGTTGCCGGTGGTCAAGAGCTTCTCCCCATAGAAGATCGAGTTGGCGCCGGCGAGGAAACAGAGCGCCTGCAACTCGTCGCTCATGGCCTCGCGTCCGGCCGACAACCGCACCATAGACTGCGGCATGAGCAACCGCGCAACTGCGATGGTGCGCACGAATTCGAAGGGGTCCAGCTCGGTGGTGCCGGCCAGCGGCGTGCCTTCCACCTGTACCAGCCGGTTGATCGGCACCGAGTCCGGGTGCGCGGGCAGGTTGGCCAGGGTCTGCAGCAGGCCGGCGCGCTGTTCGCGGCTCTCGCCCATGCCGACGATGCCGCCGCAGCAGGTCTTCATGCCCGCGTCGCGCACGTGCGCCAGCGTGACCAGGCGGTCCTGGAACTCGCGGGTGTGGATGATCTGGTTATAGAACTCGGGCGCGGTGTCGAGGTTGTGGTTGTAGTAGTCCAGCCCGGCTTCGCGCAGCGCCTGTGCCTGCGAGGCCGACAGCATGCCGAGCGTGGCGCAGGTCTCCAGCCCCAGCGCCTTGACCTCTTGGATCATGGCGGCGACCTTCGGGATGTCGCGGTCGGCCGGCGAGCGCCACGCCGCGCCCATGCAGAAACGACTGGCGCCGGCGGCCCTGGCGGCCTTGGCCTTCTCCAGTACGGCCTCGGTGCTCATCAGCTTGCTGGCGTCCACACCGGTGTCGTAGCGCTGCGCCTGCGGGCAGTAAGCGCAGTCCTCCGGGCAGCCACCGGTCTTGACCGACAGCAGGGTGCTGACCTGCACCTCGGCCGGGTCGAAGTGCTGGCGGTGCACGTTGGCGGCGCGGTGCAGCAGCTCGGGGAATGCCAGGTCGAACAGCGCGCGGACCTCGGCGCGCGACCAGTCGTGGCGGAGCGGCGCCAATGGCGGGGCGGGGGTTTCACTGACAGCGTGCATGGGCGGCGTCCGACAGACAGCTCGTGGGAAGGCCGGCAGTCTGGAAAGCATGGCCGAGACTGTCAACCAAAACACGCACTCGAAAGTTGACAACACCGAGCCACGGCGGGACGCGACGAACCGTACTGTCGGCCCTGCCAGCCGATCCCGCTCCGCAGCCAGCGACGGGGCATGGCCCGGCATCGAGGCACTGCGCAGATCGTTGGCCGCCTCGCTCGCCCCGCTCGCCCAAGCCCTGTGGCCCGCTCGCTGCCTGTTGTGCGGTGATCCCGGCCAGGACCACCGCGACCTGTGCGCCGCTTGTGATCGGCAGTTGCCCTGGAGCGGCACCGCCTGCCACCGCTGCGCGTTGCCGCTGCCCGCCGCCGTCGAGGGCGGGCCCGCGTGCTGCACCCTGTGCGAACACGAGCCCCCGCCGGTGGGCAGCACCCGCGCCGCCTTCGCCTATGCCCCGCCGCTGGACCGGCTGCTGCCGCGCCTGAAGTTCCATGGCGACCTGGCCGCCGGCCGCCTCGTCGCGCGCCTGATGGCCGAGGCCTTTGCCGATCTGCCACTGCCCGACGCGCTGGTGCCGGTGCCGCTGCACCCCCGGCGCCTGCGCGAGCGCGGCTACAACCAGGCGCGCGAGATCGCCGGCCCGCTGGCGCGGATGCTCGACGTACCGCTGCGCGACGGGCTACTGAGGCGCGTCCGCCACACCCGCCCGCAATCCACGCTGGACGCCGATGCCCGCCAGTCCAACCTGGAGGACGCCTTCGCGGTCACCGGTCGCGGGCGACTGCCGGCGCACGTGGTGCTGGTGGACGATGTCATGACCACCGGTGCGACCTTGCAGGCGGCCGCCTGGGCGCTGCGCGAGGCCGGCGTGCGCCGGGTGGATGCGTGGGTCTGTGCCCGCGCGTTGTGAAAGTCTGACGCTGGGAGCAATCCTCCGGCGTGCGCGAGTGTCTGCCGAGACGCGCCCCAGACGCCCGCCCGAGGCGAAAACATCTGCGTGAGGTGTCGGGCCTCAGCCGATCGCCAGCTCCGCGGCCAGGCCGGCGAAGATCGCCGCACCCACCCAGTGGTTGTGCAGGAAGGCCTTGAAGCACGCCTCGCGTGCGCGGGTGCGGGCGATGGCGAACTCGTACATCACCAGCCCCGCCGCGACGGCCAGGCCCGCCCACCAGTACACGCCCAGGCCGGCGCGATGGCCAACCAGCGCAAATGCGGCAAAGGCCAGTGCGTACAGCACGCCCTGCGCCACCAGGTCCAACTCGCCGAACAGGATCGCGGTGGACTTGCTGCCCACCTTCAGGTCGTCATCGCGATCGACCATGGCGTACCAGGTGTCGTACGCGGTGGTCCAGAAGATGTTGGCCGCATACAGCAGCCACGCCACCGGCGGCACGGTGCCCTGCACTGCGGCGAAGCCCATCGGGATGCTCCAGCCAAACGCCAGGCCGAGGTACACCTGCGGCAGGTAGGTGTAACGCTTGAGATACGGGTAGCTGGCGGCCAGGAACACGCCGACGAAACTCAGCCACACGGTCAGGCGGTTCATGGTCAACACGAGCGCGAACGCCACCAGCATCAACACCGCGAACACCGCCAGCGCCTCGCGCCCGCCGACCGCGCCGGTCGCGAGTGGACGGCCCTGGGTGCGTTCCACGTGCGGGTCCAGCCAGCGGTCGGCGTAATCGTTGATCACGCAGCCGGCCGAACGCGTCAGCCACACGCCAGCGCTGAACACGAACAACGTCCACAGCGGCGGCACGCCATCGGCCGCCAGCCACAGCGCCCACCAGGTCGGCCACAGCAGCAGCAACCAGCCAATCGGGCGGTCGCCGCGAACCAGCTGCCAGTACAGCGCCAGCTTGCGCCGCCACGCCGGCGCGTCGGGGGGCGTGGGGAACTCGAAGCGTTCGTAGGCCATGGGAAATTCGGATACACCGGCAACACGACGGAGGCACGCATTGTCGCGCAATCAATCCAGGCATGAACGCCACGCCCCACGCGACAACGGCATGGGTACGTCGCCCGTCATCATTCCCAGGCGCAGGCCCGGCCGCGCAGTGCAGTGGCCGCTGCCCCGCGTTGCGGCTATCCTCGGGCCGGGGCCATGGGGGCAGGGTCACGTGGACATCGGCGATAAGGAGGTCAGGATCAGCGTCCGCGGGTTGACCCGCGGCATGTTCGTCTCTCGCTTGGACCGGCCGTGGCTGGAAACCAACTTCCCGCTGCAGGGATTGCGCCTGGACAGCGACGACCAGGTGCTGGCGCTGATGCGCATCTGCGCCCACGTGTGGATCGACACCCACGCCGGCGCGGCGCCCGACCTGCGCCATCTTGCGCCGCTTCCCGCGGTGCCCCGGAACCGCGAAGTACGCGAATCGCCCGAATTGAAGCGGCTGTACCGGCACGACTGGCAGCTCGAAGCGCAGGTTGAGGACGAATTGCCGCGCGCCGAAACGGCGCATGTCGCGCTCAAGGCCCTGGTCACCGAAGTCATGGGCGACCTGCGCAAGGGTCGCCGCCTTGACCTGGACCAGCTGCGCGCCGGCGTGCAGGCCATGATCGACTCGGTACTGCGCAATCCCGCCGCGCTGGCCTGGCTCAAGGAACTGAAGCGGCGCGACGATTACACCTACCACCGCGCGATGGGCAGCTCGATCTGGGCGGCGAGCTTCGGTCGCCACCTCGGGCTGATCCGCGAAGAGCTGGAAGATCTCGCGCTCGGCGGATTGCTGTGCGACGTGGGCAAGGCCTGCCTGCCACCGGAGCTGCTGGCCAAGAAGACGCCACTCAATGCGGACGAGGCGATCCTCGTGCGGCGCCACGTCCAGCACAGCCTGGACATCGTGACGTGCACGCCGGGTGCATCGACGCGCGTAATCGAAATCGTGGCCACGCACCACGAGCGCCACGACGGCAGCGGCTACCCGCATGCCCTGCGCGGCGACCAGATCCCGATCTTCGGACGGATCATGGGCGTGGTCGACAGCTACGATGCGATGACGTCGGTGCGCCCCTACGCCCCCAGCCTGTCACCGCACCAGGCCGTGGCCGAGCTGTACGACCAGCGCGACCGGCAATTCCAGGCCGAAATCGTCGAGCAGTTCATCCAGGCCTGCGGCATCTACCCGACCGGGTCGCTGGTGGAGCTGACCAGCGGCGAAGTGGGCGTGGTGATTGAAGTGCACAGCCTGAAGCGCCTGCGGCCGCGCGTGATGGTGCTGCTGGACGGCGACAAGCAGCCCCTGCCGGAATTCCGCATCGTGGATCTGGGCACGCTGGACGCCAGTGCGCGCGAGCCATCGCTCGCGGTCAAGTGCGGCCTGCCGCTCGGCGCTTACGGCATCGACGGCGACGAACTGTTCCTGGGCTGAGGCCAGGTCGTGTCGAACGCCATCGCGCGCCGCTGACGACGACACGCTTCCGAGAATTTTCACCATGCCGGCAAGGTGGTTTGCCGGCCGGATTCGGGCTAGGCTCGACCGGGTGCATGGGCACGGGATGGCCAAGGGGTTGGACATCAACACGCGCGAAGTGCGAATCAGCGTCCAAGGGCTGACCTGCGGCATGTTCGTGAGCCGCCTGGATCGTCCGTGGCTGGAGACTTCGTTCCCCATGCAGGGTGTGCGCGTCGACAGCGACGAGATGCTCTCCAACCTCAAGCGCATCTGCACCTATGTATGGGTCGACAGCAGCGCGGGGTTTGCGCCCGATCCGCGCTTCATCGTGCACGAGACCGCACCGCAGCAGGTGCAGCAGGCGCGCGAAGCGCTGGAGATCAAGCGCCTGCGCAAGCACGACTGGGAAGTGTCCACCAAGTTCCGCGCGGAACTGCCGATGGCCGAGGCGGCGCATGACTCGCTGCGTGCGCGCATCGCGGAAGTGATGGACGACCTGCGCGATGGCCAGCGGCTGGATCTGGAAAAGCTCAAGCCCGGCGTCGATGCCATGGTCGATTCGGTGTTGCGCAATCCCGCTGCGTTCGGCTGGCTGAAGGAACTGAAGCGTCGCGACGACTATTCCTACCAGCACGCGCTGGGCAATGCGATCTGGGCGGCGAGTTTCGGCCGCCACCTGGGCATGGCGCGCGAGGAGCTCGAGCAACTGGCGCTGGGCGGACTGCTGTGCGACATCGGCAAGACGAAATTGCCACCTGAACTGCTGGCCAAGCACAGCCCGTTGAGCGAAAGCGACGCGGCGCTGGTCCGCCGCCACGTGCACCACAGCCTCGAGATCGTCGAACGCACGCCGGGCATTCCACCGCGGGTGATCGAGATCGTCGCCACCCACCACGAACGCCATGACGGCAGCGGCTACCCGTACGGCCTGAAGGCCACCGCCATTCCGATCTTCGGGCGCATCATGGGCGTGGTCGACAGCTACGACGCGATGACCTGCGTGCGGCCCTACGCGCGCAGCCGCTCGCCGCACCAGGCGGTGGCCGAGTTGTACGAACAGCGGGGGCGGCAGTTCCAGGCCGAGCTGGTGGAGCAATTCATCCAGACCTGCGGCATCTACCCCACCGGCTCGCTGGTCGAGCTGTCCACCGGCGAAGTCGGCGTGGTGGTGGAAGTGCACAGCCTCAAGCGCCTGCGCCCGCGGATCATGCTGCTGCTGGACCGGGACAAGCTGCCCCTGCCCGAGTTCCGCGAGCTGGACCTGGGCGTGGTCACCACCGACGGGGCGGGCGAGCCGTTGACGGTGAAGGCCGGCCTGCCGGTAGGCGCGTTCGGCATCAACAGCCACGAGCTGTTCCTGGACTGACCGGCGCCGCGAGCGATGATCGAGGACGAACTCACCGGCCTGCACAACCGCCGCAGCTTCCTGGCCCTGCTCAAACGCCACGTGTTGATGGCGGTCGAGCGCCAGGCGTTGCTGGCGGTGGTGGTGGTGGACATCGACGGCTTCGCGCGGATCAACGCCACCCATGGCTACGAATTCGGTGACGCCGCGCTGCGCCACTTGGCCGGCGAACTGCGCCAGCTGATCCGTCCGCAGGATTACGCGGCGCGGCTGGGCAACGACCGCTTCGCGCTGATCCTGACGCGGCTGATGAACAAGGGGCACGCCGAACTGGCGGTGCAGAAGCTGTTCCGGCAACTGGAACCGGCCTTCACCTTCGCCGGCAACACCGTGCGGCTGCATGCCACCGCCGGCGCGGCGGTGTGCCCCAGCCACGCCAGCCACGCCGACTTCATGCTGCGCCAGGCCGAGAAGGCGCTGGCCATCGCGCGCGAGACCGGCCAGCCCTGGCTGTTCCCGGCCGCTGACGGCGCGCCCGCCGGCGGGCTGTCGGAGTGGTGGGACCTGGAAATCGAGATGCAGGGCGCGATCGAACGCGGCGAGATGTTCCTGCGCTACCAGCCCAAGCTGGCCACCGATACCTTGCGTCCGGTGGGCGCCGAGGCGCTGATGCGCTGGCAACACCGATCGCGCGGCCTGGTCCCGCCGGACCGGTTCATTCCCATCGCCGAGCAGACCGGGCAGATCCGGCCGATCACGGTGTGGGCACTGAACAGCGCGCTGCGCCAGGCCGCCGACTGGCCCACCGGCGCGACGCCGCTGTCGGTGGCGGTGAACGTGCCGGCGGAAATGGTCGCCCGCGAGGACCTGCCCGAACTGGTCGAGAACGCACTGCGGCTGTGGGGACGCCCGGATACGCGGCTGACGCTGGAGATCACCGAGCGCTCGCTGATTGCCGACCCGGCCCGCAGCTTCCGCATCCTGTCGCAGGTGCGCGAACAGGGGGTCAAGGTGTCGATCGACGACTTCGGCACGGGGTATTCGTGTCTGGCGTACTTCAAGGACATCCCGGCCGACGAGTTGAAGATCGACAAATCGTTCGTCGCCGGACTGCTGGACGACCCGGCCTGCGCCGACATCGCCGCGCTGATCATCGACCTCGCGCACCGCTTCGGACTGACCGTGGTCGCCGAGGGCGTGGAGGACGAGGCCACGCTGGCCGCGCTGCGGGCGCGCGGCTGCGACACGGTGCAGGGCCACCTGTTCGCCGAGGCGTTGCCCCAGGACTCGTTCCGGGCGTGGCTGAAGGACCGCTCGCCGGCGTCCTGAGGCCTTCGCGCGCACCCGCCGGGGATTCCGGCTAGAATGCCCCTCCCGCACGGCGTGATGCCGGCGGAGCGGCAACACCGCGCGCCCGTAGCTCAGCCGGATAGAGTAGTGGCTTCCGAAGCCATTGGTCGGGGGTTCGAATCCCTCCGGGCGCGCCATCTCCGATAACACTTCGTCTTGATTCCCGGCGTTCGTGCGACGCGCTCACGCGCTCGAACCCGCGCCCGCCCTTTCGGCATGGAGCCGTTCCACCAGCCCCCCCGCCCGCTGGATTGGCCGTGCCAGCGCCGCGGCCAGCGATTCGGGCGAGCCCCACACCTCCAACTGTTGCTTCGCGCGTGACACGCCGGTGTACAGCAGCTGCCTCGACAGAATGCGGTGTTCGGCGTCCGGCGGCAGCAACACCGCGGCGTGCGCGTATTCCGAGCCCTGACTCTTGTGGATGGTGACGGCAAAGGCGCTGTCGTGCGCGGGCAGCGCGTTCGGCGACAGGCCACGAACGGACGGCTGGCCATCGGCGCCCACGGTCTCGAACCACACGCGCAGGTGGCCGTTCGCATCGGCCAGGCACAGCCCGACGTCGCCGTTGAACAGGCGCTGGTCGTAATCGTTGCGCGTGACCAGCACGGCCCGGCCGGGATACCAGGTAGCGCCTTCCGGGACCTCCCAGCGCTGGCGCAGATGCCGCTCGATGGTGGCGTTGAGTGCCGCCGCGCCGAACGCGTCCTCGCGCAGGGCGCACAACAATTGGCGTTGCGACAGGGCGCGCAACGCGCCGAGCACCGTCGGGGCGAGCTCCTGCGCCGTGTCGGTGGCGACCAGCGTCGGGCGCAGTTCAATTTCGTCGGCCAGGCGATCCGCCCAGCGCCGTACTTCCATGGTCAAGGCGCGTTCGTCACGCACTGTGCGATGCACAGCCAAGGGCGCGGCGGCGTGGAGGCTCGCTTCAAACGCGAGGGCGTCGCCTGCGCGCACGGCGTGGTTGATCGGCACGAGGTGCTGTTCGGCGCGGAAGCTGTGTTCCAGACGGACGATATCGTCGGCACCGTCGCGCTCCATCACCGCCACCAGGTCCATCAGCACCGAACCGGCACCCACCGAAGTCAACTGGTCGGCATCGCCCACGAGGATGAGCGTGGCCTCGGGCCGCACCGCGGCCAGCAGCGCGTGAAGCATGGCCAGGTCCACCATCGAGGCCTCGTCCACCACCACCACGTCGGCGGGCAGCGGGTCGCGCGGGCCGCGGCGGAACCCGCCGCGGTAGGGGTCGTAGCCGAGCAGGCGGTGCAGGGTCAGGGCTTCGCTATCGGGAATGGCGTCGCACAGCGGCTGCCAGTCGGGCGGCAGCGCACCACCCTCCCACAGCCGCTCCTTGCCCTGGCGCAATGACTGCACCAACCGCTGCGCGGCCTTGCCGGTGGGCGCGGCGGCTGCGATCGACAACGCCGCGCCGGCCTGCCGCTGCAGCATCAGCAGCATGCGCAGCACGGTGGTGGTCTTGCCGGTGCCGGGGCCGCCGGTGAGCACGAACAGACGCCGGCCAGGCACCTGCGCCACGGCGCGGCGTTGGGCCTGCA
>CBFGOS010000031.1:0-13367 GCA_965650425.1 uncultured Lysobacter sp.
GTTAAGCGAGGTCATCTTTGGGTGCCCTGGCTTATCGACGCTCTGCGTCAATCCGACCGGACGGTTTCCGGACACACCCGCCCTTCCCGGGCATTTGATGCTGTCCCTCTGCGGGGGCGGCTGGAGTAGATCTATGGACAAGTTCCTGATCCTGGTGCCGGTTGCCGACACCACCGCATCCAAGTGGATACGCCCTGGCGCAGCCGTGGTGGCTCCATTCGGCAGCAATCAGAACGAAAACATGCTCGTTCATTTCGAGGCCAACCTCTATGGCGCGAGCAACATGATGCGCTTCGTCGAGAAGTGCCTCCATGCAGCCGACCGAGCCATTGAGCGCTACCCGACAACTGCGAAGGCGACCCTGCCGGTTGCTGAGCTGCAGGTGGTCGGCACCTTCGACTACTCGACCCAGCAGATCACCGAGATCACCGATCCCGACGCCCTGCGTGCGTGGGCCGGGGAGGTCGGCGACCTTAAGGTGTAACCAAGGCTCAATGAGCCAAACGACCGGACGAATCCGGATACCACCCTGCGGGGGCACGCACCCCGCACTCGGGGGGGCTGTCTTCGCATTTCCACGGAGATGCAAGATGAGCAAGACGATTTGGGTTTCGGCGAACAACACCGGCCATGGCGCCGATCCGGGCTATGCGCGGTTCACGTTGACCGCCACTTTCCTCGCCAAGGTGAAACAACTGCAGGCCCTGATGGAAGAGCACAAGCTCTCAGAGGTGCGATTCCTGGACGGTCCCGACTCCTGGGGGCCGGACAGCGAGGACAACTTCAGCGAGTTCAGCCGTCTGAGCCTAGCCGAGTGCGTGGTGATGCTCAGCGGTGTCTACTTCAATGACACCATCAAGCACGAGGACGGGCATATCCAGACGACCGTGATCTCAATCAAGGATCTGGAAGAGGCGCTGTTGGTGGATGCCGACCACGTCTTCTTTGCTAACAACTCGGAAGATGATCTGAAGGACGAGATCCGCGACTGCGGTGACGTCAACCTGCCGGAGGGCCTCTGATGGTCACCGTGCAGAAGATTTCAACCGCGATTCAGTCGTTGCTGGAACTGGCTGAAGGCGAGCGCGCCTCCCGACAACACCTGGCTAACAACGGTTGCAGCGGCGGCGGACCTGATGTCGAAGCGGCCCAGGCGGTGATCGATTCGGGAAAGGAGCTGGTGGCCAAGCTTCAAGCACTCGCCCATGACCCCATCGACCTGCTTGCGCGGGTACTCAAGGCAAGCGACGACGGCTACATCAAGGGCCTGTATGGGCCGTTGCATGGCGCGATCTGCAAGGTGGTGGAATCGTCGACCACGTCTGGGGAACTACCCCAAGATGCTGCCGAGAACCCCTACCTGCTCACGGTGCGTCGTCGTGGGGTCTGCACGAGCTGGGTGTTCGAGACCCAGTCCGCCCTGGACGCGGCAATCGCTGCGGCCGGTCGGCCGGGAGTCGAGATCCTGTACTCAACCCAGAACGACGGGAAGGGTGACCTGGTCTCCGATGCATCCGAGTTCGAGGGCTGGCTGGACCTGCCCCAAGGCGATGTCGCTCCGAGTGACGTCGAGTATCGCCTGGTCGTGGTTCACGGTGACGTGGAACCCGTGCTGCAGGCGCAGGTGTATCCCAACTACGCCGAGCTCGTCGACGCTGCTCGCCGGTACCGCCAGCAGGATGACCAAGACCTCAGTGATGGCCTGTACGGCGTCCGCGTCCCCTACGGGTCTGAGGTTGAGGTGATGGCCTTCAGCGGCGGTGAGCTGGAGCCACAAGAAGGATAGTTGTACGGCCATCTCCCCTCCATTGTGGAGGGGAGAGTGGCTTTTCGAGAGTGCCTGATGTGGGTGCTGTCGAAAGGCCTCTGTGCCCCTCGACCGGACGCTTCCGGACACAACCACCCGGTGGGTATCTCAATGCCCATTCGGGCACACGATGCCCTCCATTCAAGGAGAGCAACATGAAATTGAACGCGACCCATATCGACCACCTCAGCTATGGCAAGGCTGCTGAGGGGGTATGGCGCATCGTCGACACCACTGACGGCCGCAACGCCGTGGTCGGTCCGATCTACACGTCGATGTCTGCCCTTCTGGAAGACTTCGATGCCTACTACGCCAGGTCCTGGGCACCGAACCGCAAGAAGACGGTTGCCGTGGTCTTTGGGGAAACCGCGACGGACCACTGGGCTGAAGAATGCGTTTCCCAGGAGGTCAAGGACGGCCTGCAGGAGTTCGAGTTCGATACTCAGGCCGAGGTTGATGCCTTCGTCATGGGTCTGAAAACCATGGCAGGCTGGGAAGAGTTCCTCGTGGTCACCGACGAAGAGGCTGATCGCATCAAGAACGAGGATGCAGTCATCCCTGATCAAGACGATGACGATGAAGAGGTCGGCGAGGACGAAGAAGGTAAGTCAGATGTTGATGCGGCGGAGGAAATGCCGTCCTACCCGACATCGGTCGAAGACCACGCTGCGCGATTCCCGGATCAGATCTTCGTTCGGGTTAGCGGAAGTGATGTTTTCGATACCCAGTGGGAAATCGACTGCAACCTCACCGATCGATGGGGCCAGATCAACCCTGTTTCGTCCAGCGAACTGAAACACGATTTGTGGGCTGATCCGGTACTTCTCGAGCGCCTGCGCGAGCAGATGTTCGATGAGTTCACCTTCATTGCCCGCAAGGATGGAACGTGGGGCGTGCTGTTCGAGCTGGAGATCAACACGATCGAAAGTGAAGAAGGCCAAGAGTGGGAAGGTCACTACCCCCTCAAGTCCCGGGCCGAACGGGAGCGCGAGGTGATGGAACACATCGCAAAGCTGGCTCAGCAATATCCAGCGGTCGAGTTTGCATGCCCGCATGCGTACGCTGTGGAGCTTGAACGCAGCGCGCTGTGGGCCTTCGTGGCCGATGGTGTGCTGACGCGAGAGCAAATCGATGCGCTCGGGAATGCCATCCTGGATTTCGGCTATGGTCCGCTGCCTGTCATGGAGGGGGTCTGACATGCCGAAGTTCCTGATCAACCGCGAGGCACTCCTCTGTCTGGAGATCGAGGCGGAGAGCGAAGCCGAGGCAGCCAAGCTGGGTGAGCATTTGCCCCATGAGAAGTTCCACGTGGCCAACGACCGAACCTGGGTCGTTGGCAAGGTGGAGGACTGATCATGGCCAGCATGACCCAGCGCGACGAAGGGGCGGGCACCGGCGAGACGACGTCCAGTCGGGCGCCGTTCCACGGAGGCGTTCGCCCAGGCGAGCAAGTGAAATACCTGGCGTACGCCGGCATGGGCCTGAAAGGGCCGGAGTACAAGGTCAAGTCCGGACGGGCCGTCATGGTCTTTCCGGATCGGATCGTCCTCAATGGGGGTGGCCGACATGGCACCCCCGTGGTGGTCACCGCGGCCAACTATTCCGCTCCAGGCTGAGTAGAATCAAAAACAGGGCCCCCTTCGGGGGGCCTTTCCAGGGCGCCCGACGAAGGGCGCCGCGGAAAGGCTCCATGAGCCCCACGACCGGACGATTCCGGACACACATACCACCCTGCCGGGGCAATCCCGCCAGGGGACTGCTCACGGCTCTCTACGGAGATGTCCCATGAGCAATGTTTTCTTCAACGGCCATACGGCCGTCGATGTCGTCGACCCCTCCGGTGTCGGCGGCTATTCGAGAAAGTCCAAAGCAGAACTGGAACGCCAGTACGGCAAGCTGGAGATCATCCCGATCGCGGAAGCGGTTGAGCGGATCGAACAGCGCGCCTGCACGCTGCCGATCGAAGTCACGGAAGCGGAGTGGGACGAGGCACTGAACGTCCTACCCCCGCTGAAGTGGATTCGTACGGCCGATGTGGAATCGTTCCGGATCTGCGAGCCGACGGTTGCGACTGTCCATGCCACGTATGTGCGCCTGGGCAAGCGTTACTTCTGCATGAACCGCCCGAGGGCGGAATCCCATGAGCAGGTGGTGTCCCTGGCTGCAACGGTCATGGCCGCCCCCCGCACGCGTCACTGATAAGTCCACCACCACCACCCGCCCGGGACACCTCCCGCGCGGGAGGTCGTTCGGGCATTACAGGAGATGCACCATGAACAAAGAACCGCACGGTGAACCGGGTCACATCAACGTCCTGGTCCGCGATCAGGAGTCGGAAATCACCAGCCACGGCAAGCACAACCGCCTGCTGGTGTTCCGCCCGGTAGACGCTCCGTACACCATCAGCATTCGCGAGGACATTCTCCACGGGCTGCCGATGAGCACGGAAGAGGACCGTCAGCGTGTCGCGCGTGGCTATCAGCGGTTGCATCCCAAGGGCACTTCCTTGCGGCATGCGAGTTCATCGGCGCCGTATCCCAGTTTCAACGGGAGCGCGCAGTCGATCGAGCACACCTACCTGGTCTGCCGCGCCGGCAAGCCGTTGGGCGAAGTGCTGGAGCTGAAGTTGGCATCCGGCTCGATCATCCTCATGCCGGAGCCGATGGCACGCATGCCCAGCGCCCGTCCTGCTGACTGGCTCAAGTTCCAGCGGCAGCACGTTCCAGGCACGACGCTGTGCGACGAAGATCAGAACCGTGTCCAGGCCTTCATGCGGCAGAACCGTACCGAAGCGCTGACGGACGGCAATCGGTTCTACACCCTGGCTGGCGGAATGCTTGCGTACTGCGAGCCCAGCGCCATCCAGTAACACACCACCACCCTGCCGGGGCAAAGACCCCGCAAGGGGCTTGCCCTGGCTTTTCCACGGAGAAGCACCATGGCAAACGCAACACGACTGGTAGGCACCATTGCCCGCAAGCTGGGTTTCAACAAGGGCGCGCCGCGCCTCTGGCTGGAAGGCATCCTTCCTGCGAGGGCAGGCTTCACCCCAGGAGCGCGGTACTCGGTGTCCACCCCGGACGGCGAGAATCGCGTTGTCCTGAAGGTCGACGATCACGGCATCCGCCTGGTCTCGGCCAAGACCAAGGCCGACCGGCAACTGCCGGTCATCGACCTCAACAGCAAGGAATTGCTGTCCCGCTTCGAGGGGATGAATGCGGTTCGCGTCGTGCTGATGAACGGCGAGATCCACATCCTTCCGGACGCGGTTGAGGTCAAGAAGGCAGACCGCAAGAAGCGGCTGGAGGCAGCACTGGAACACAAGGTGGTCACCGTGGGCTCGGTGTCGCACGGCGTGGGGGTTCTCTCCAACGCCATGCACTCGGGCCTCAAGGCGGCCGGCCTGGACGCCAAGCTGGTCTGGGCGTGCGAGATCCGCGAGGAGGTCGCCGAGCAGGCCGCAGCTGCAAACGATGCCTGGGACGAAGACACCATTGCCCTGGCCATGCCGCTGCAGCAACTCGCCCTGGCCGATGAGTTCACGCTCAGCCGCCTGCAGCGCCCGGTGATCCTCGAAGGAGGCTTGCCGTGCACCGCAGCATCGCTCAGCGGTCGCGCCAAGAAAGGTTTGGCAAAGGCGGAAGACGATGAGACGGCAGGTCACCTGATCGCGCCGTTCATCGCCCTGATCGCCCGCGTCAATCCCTGCGTGGTGCTGCTGGAGAACGTGTTGCCGTACTTCAACACGGCCTCTGCCTCGATCCTGCGCACGACGCTCAAGGAATTGGGCTACGACGTGCAGGAGAAGGAACTGCGGGGCGAGGATTACGCCATCGAGGCGCGTCCACGTCGCGTGCTGGTCGCAGTCACCGAAGGTGTCGAGTTCGACCTGGAGGCGATGGTGGCGCCGGCTCGCGTGCAGTTGACGGTTGGGGACATCCTCGACCCCATCGGCCCCGATGATCCGTCTTGGTCCACGATGCAGTACCTGAAGGACAAGGAAGAGCGTGACAAGGCGGCCGGCAAGGGCTTCGCGATGAATGTCGTGACACCGCAGTCGACCCGCGTTGGCACATTGGGCACCGGGTACCAGAAGAACCGTTCGACCGAACCCAAGCTGGCGCACCCGACTGATCCGAACCTGCTGCGCTTGTTCACCGTGGCCGAGCATGCCCGGTTGAAGGGCATTCCTGACCACCTGGTGGCAGGCGTCGACAGCAAGACCTTCGGGCACGAGCTGTTGGGGCAGTCGGTCATCTGGCCGGCGTTCCGTCAGCTGGGTGAGCACCTGGGCAAGGCACTGGCTGGCGGCATCAAGCCGCGGGTCATGGCCACGCCCGTTGAAGAAGTGGCAATCGCTCCGCTGTTCGCAGCGGCGTGATGGGGGGCAGGGGGCCGGGACTGCGCAAGCAGCCCGGCCCCAAGCCCGCCCCGATGTCCGTAGGTTGGCCTCTCCCCGGCAGAGCTGGAGGGGCATAGGATGGGAACAGAAGGATCTTCCGGGAGCGACCACGCTGCCGAAAGGCTCTTCGAGCCCAGCGACCTGGCCGCCTTGCCAGACACAACCACCCGTGCAGGGCCATCCCTGCTGGGGCTGGCTCTGCTTTTTTGGAGCCACCATGATCAATTCAAACGCCAACTCCGCTGCGAGTCCGCAGATTTCGGAGGCGGATTTCGTCAATGTCTGGGGCGCCCGCACGGCCCCTTCCGGCGACCTGTTCCAATATCACGACGTCACCAACCTGCCGTTGAATACGGTCTGGACCGTCGTTGAGGGCGAAAACGAGGACTGGATCGCGCTGCCCGGTTTCCACGTGGTCAACAAGATGGGTTACGTCGTCACCGACAAGTCGTGGGACGACGACACCATTGATGCCATGTGGTTTGAGGCATTCGAGCGAGACGAAGACGAAGTGGATCAGGACGCCTGATCCCGTAGCACAACCCATCAACCCCCGGGGGCAAGTGACCCCCGACCAGGGGGAGCTTGCGCCCATTCCATGGAGCAAGCAGCAATGGCAGCAGAAATTGAGTACCGCCACGTGGCGGTGAAGGTAGAGATGTCGCGCGGAGTGGAGGCCATGAAGCGCCTCGCGCCGAGCATCACCGACGACAAGATGCATTACTCGGCCGGCGGCGTGGGCTATCTCATGTTCGTCGAGCACGGGTCAAACAACACCATCGGACACGATGGCAAGAAGGCCCGCAGCTGGGATTTGCCCCACATCGGCACGTCGGTCATTGAGCAGGTCATCCGAGCATCGGTCTATGCCGAAACTGGTGGTACCTGGCTTCGTGGCCGGTCGGTCCAGGCCGAGTCCTACATCCGGCACTATCGCAACGAGCTCAAGGCTGCGATCAGCAGCGATGAGGCCTCGCCGCCGTGCCTGGTGTTCCGCTTGGCCCCGCACTACCTCAATCCCACCGAGGACCAGAAATGGTCCAAGGACAGCCTGGTGCGTCATCCGTTCACGGAGTACCTGGTCGAGCGCGGGTTGCTGGTGGAAGTGGCCGAGAGCATGGAGTGGGGCCAGCCGGTACCGGCCCACTACCGCCTCACGGTGCAGCAATGCGTGGGGCGTGGCACGTCCGAGATGGACGAGTGGAATGCCGCAATGACCTGGCTGATGCAGCTGGGTAAAGGTGGCTACTACCCGGCCACGCTGGACTACCGGTTCTGCAGGAAGGAATCCAGCCAGGCTCTGAAGGGTTGGTTGGACCACCTGGTATGGCGCAAGACAGCCACGGTGGCGGCATGAGCGGCGGGTTGTTGTACGCAGCGGGTGCCCTGCCGCGCCCCGGCGAGCTGAAGCTGCAACCGAAGCAGGTGTGTGGGCTGATGCGCAAGCATGGCGTCACGATCCGCTCGGTCGCCACGCAACACGGCCTCACGATGAAGCGAGTTCGAGAGGTTCGCGACCGCGGTGTTGCCGGCTTCCTCGCTGAGGAATGGGTCCAGATCATCACCGGCAAATGGCCGGATGAGGTGAAGGCATGACCGACCTCTTCGAGATCCGAGTCGGCGCGGAAGTCGGCGCCCGGCGTTGGCCCAATGACACGGAGTACCCCGGCAACTGGGGATCTCCGTGGAAGGGGCAAGTGCTGGATCGCAAGGACCCGCGTGCCTGGGCTGAAACGATCGCGTTCCCGGTGGCCAACCCAGACCCGGCTGCAGTCGCGGTTCACGTCGATCGCCTGATGGCGACCTGCGGTGTGACCCGGGTGCCGGTGCTGTGGGACTTCAACGGGCTGTCCAAGGTGTATTGGGAGCATGCCGAACGGCTGCGCTCTTATGCCGAGGACTACACCGCCTGGTTACAAGCCCGCGAGCGGGCCTTTGACCGCATCGAGAAAAAGGAGAAGGTGCATGCGTAATCGAATGGTGCAGGTCATGCACCTGAACCGCGAACGGAGCCATTTGGCTCACCAGCTGACGAAGGAGCCCGACAACGTCGAATTGCTCCAGAAGAAGGCTGATGTCACCGACAAGCTTCTCGGCTTCATGGTCGAGGAGATGGCAGACATGGCCCGGGACATCAACGCGTTGCAGGCCCGTCCGCGGTTCCGCTGAGGACCGCGGGCTTCGGCAACGAATTGATTCCCTGCTTGATGAAAGCACGCACGCCCGGGTTCCCCGGGCGTGCAACACAACCATACCCACCCCCCGGCCTGAGTCGGGATAGGAGAAGACATGAAAAAGACTTCGATGTCGCAACTGTTTGAGCGTCTCAGTGCCACCGATGAAGCCCTGCGCGACGTGCGTGCAGAAAACCTTGACGGCAGTGAGCCGGCCATCGGGGATCTGCTGGAAGTGAACACGGCGTTGTTCATCCAGATGAATGAACCCAAGGATGAGTCCAAGCTGCGAGACTGGCGGGTGCTCTACACCTCCAATGGTGAAACGGTCCAGGCCATGCGCTTCCGCGCGGAAGACATGGCTCACGCGATCGAGCAGTTCGAGAATGCCTGCTCGCGCGACGACGTGATCGTGGGAGCGCTCCAGGAAATGTCGTTCGCGATCCTGCCCGACACCGAGCATGAATTCACCATGGCGAACCATGGCAGTGCGTGGGTCACCCACCGAAACCTCAGTATCAACATGTATGAGTTCGAGGACGAATTCCGCCTGAGGGCACACGCTCTCGGGCGCGAGGACGAGGACTACATCGAGTCCATGGAGGTGGGTTACGCCAGGACTGCGCTGGATGCGCTGATCGATCGGGACGATGATCCGACCTCGATCTACCAGCACGCTGAAGGTCGCACCGCCGCGTCCCTCATGGCCCATCTGGCCGAGTTGGAAGGCGACGGGGAGGGGATCCACGACCGGACCAAGTCAGCCCTGGGCGACCTGCTCACCTGAGCCTGGAACCATCGCAAGGCAGTGCGCTGCCCTGCTTTCAAATGCCCCGTCCGTCTTGGACGGGGCTTTCTCCAGCATCGGCGCGGTGCTGGCGAAAGCCTCGTTGGGAGGCCTGTATGCGCCGTGGTGCGGCGCGAGGGAGATGGTCATGCTCGACTCGCTCGAAACTGCGTCGGCCGAACGTGCTCACCTGCGGCGGCAGGTGATGATCGGCTATGCCCTGTTCCACCCGACCCACGCCTGGAATGGCGTGGTCTACCAGCGCCTGGCCCGCGCGCAGGATGCGGCGGCCTGGGCCGACCCGGACACGGAGGTGGTCTTGGTCCATACCACGGGCACCCTCTATTACCAGAGCTCCGGGGATGCCATTGGACGGGTGCTGCTTCCCGGGGGCAAAACCGTCCACCTGCCGGTGCACCGCCACCAACGCAGCCAGCGCAACCGGCTCCGGCAATCGGCCCAGGCTCGGCAGGCGCGGAAAGGGGCCGCAGTCCGGGCACCCAGCACCGGGCGCGGGTTCACGCACCTGGCCTACGTGGACTGAGTTCCAACCGGCCTGCAATCGGGGCGGGATAAACCCTGCCCGTGCCGGGTCAATCGGGGTAACGTTGTCCGTAATTGCTCGCATGAGCACCGACGAGGCCGGCTGCCTCACAGACCCATCGGGGACACTTCCCCGTTGGGGTGGTGTCCCCTCCACACGAGGAGATACCCATGAACCTGAAGATTCTCAATGAGTTTGGCTTGCGCCTGTTGGCGTATGCGGCTCCCTCCATCCCGGTGCCGATCGTTCGGCCCGACCTGACGGCACGCAACGTGCGTCGCCAGGAAAAGAAGGACTCCGCGCGCAAGCGCCGCTGATCTCACACCATCACCCTTGCGGGGACAATGTCCCCCACAAGGGAGGCATGTCTCCGCGTTTTGCATTGGAGACGTGCCATGGAACAGACATTTCTGTTCGATATGCCGCCGCAGCTTCAGCCGCGGCCCGTCCACCGTCCGGTGCGGCGTGTCAGGCTGGAAAACGACGGCCCTAGCCCGCAGCAGCGGGAGCTCAACCTTCGCAAGCTGCTTCGCAAGATCGCTTTCCGCCACCGCACTCGCGAGGCGAAGGGCGTTGGCAACCACGAAGTGTGGGAAGCAGACCATATCGTCCGGCTGCAGCGAGCGTTGTGCGAGGACTGGGAAACCCGTTTCCCGTTCTGCGTCAACCCGGCCGAACAGCTGGACTGGTGGCTGTGGATGATGGGCGACGACACTCAAGCCTTCTCGTTCCGCCACTGCCTGCTGGCCAACGGCTACACCCGTCCCGATGAGGTCATCGAAGCCTGCGAGGCCAACGCCCCGCACTGGTTCCGTACCTTGCTCGAACTGCCTGACGATCAGCGTGCTGGGTTCGCCCAGTCGTTGCTGAACGGTCAGCAAAACGTGGTGGCCCCGCGCCGCATGCTCGACACCGAAACACTGGCCGCTTGATCGCGGCCAATACCAATCGCGGCAATTGCCGCTTCCCACCCGGGGGCCCTCTCCCGTGTGGGGGAGGGCTCCATTCCAGGAGTCATTCCATGAAGCTCAAGAACTACCCCATCGCCACGGCCTTCGCGGGCGCGGTGGCCGGCGCGGATGTATCAAGCAACCCCAACGAGCTGATCGGCTACGAAGGGTTCGAGAACCACCCCAACCTGGCCGCCATCAAGTCGACCTTCAAGTTCGATCGGATGGGCCTGAACCTGATGCGCCACGCTTGGCAGCGCGAGATTGCCAATCGCGACGATACGGACCCCCGTCGCGGGATCTGGGTCGGCGGCCCCAAGGGCGTCGGCAAGACGGTCATGATCGAGCAGTTCTTCGCTCGGATCGGGGTGCCGGTGATCACGTTCACCTGCAACCGGCGCATCCCGATCAGCGACTGGCTGATCAAGATGGTGCCGGATGGCGAGGGTGGCTGGCTGCAGGTCGATGGGCCGTTGCTGACCGCCATGCGCGAAGGCTTCCCCGTCGTGCTCAGCGAGCCGTCCGCCATGGACCCCGCCGACCTGATTGCCATGCACGACATCATCGACCGCGGGTTGGTGGTGCTCGACAACGGCGAGACGGTCCAGGCCAAGCGTGGTTTCCACGTGTACGCCACGGACAACTCCATGGGGTTTGGTGACAACACGGGCGCCTATCCGGCGTTGAACTCGATGAATGCGGCCACCATGAGCCGCTTCTACAAGTTCGAGAAGAGCTACCCGACTGAGGCGGAGGAGGTGGAAATCCTCCAGGCGCGCTTTGCCGATGCTTCTCCGGGGGCACTGGCGAAGTTCGTGGGCTATGCCAACGCCATCCGCGAGCCCCATAAAAAGGGCCAGTCGGTGGTCACGATGGGCACCCGCGAGCTGATCGACTGGGTCGAGGTTTCGATCTCGATGGAGCCGATGCGGGGTCTGGGCAAGGAGCCGGCCTGGGTCGGCTTCCAGACAGTCATGGGAACGCTGCCCGATGCCGAGCAGTTGGCGGCTGAAGGTCTGTTCCAGAGCGCGTTCGGCGTCGATGTGAGGGCGCAGTCGTGAACGTTCCGGCGGGTGTGCAACGCATCCACCTGGAACGCGAAGATCCGCTGGCCCTGGGTAAGACCCAGGTCTGGCGGGGCTGGACGATTCTGTCGGGCGATGGCACGGGAACGGTCTGCACCGAGGAGGGCTATCTGGGGGGCAACCTCAAGGTGACCCAAATCGGCCGAGATGAGGTGGGCGGTGACCCCACCTCGTTCCTGGGCCAGATGATCCAAGCCAAGGCGGCCGATGACGGCTGGAAAATCGCAATGTTGTGGGACGAAGTGCGTTTTGACGTCCCGATGGAGCGGCGCCTTTTCCAGTTTTCGGCCAACACCAAACAGGAGGCCGGCAAAATGGCAGAAGCGCTCATCGAGCGTTTCAACCAGTGCCGGGTTCTGGGCGGTGCCGAAGCCATCGACTGGACCACGCGTCCTGACTGGGCCAGTACCGAGCTGGTGATGGGCTTTCGCGCTCCTGTTCAAGTGGGGCACGACAGCGTTGAAGTGCGAGTGCGGGGTGACAAGCCGGTGGTGCTCTCGGCCGATGTGCCGGCGGGCTACCTGCTCGACACCATGCTCCTGCTCTTCGCCGCTGACCGGTCCCTGCCTGGGAAGGTGCTGATCACGAACGACAAGGGTGTCCCGCTGGGGGACTCGCGTCAGTTCTTGATTCAAGACCAGCCTGAGATGCCCCTGTGGTTGGGGGCCTTCGCAGACGCGCTGGAACTGCTGCCACGTCCGCCCCGCCTGGGGAGGGGCGTGCAGTCAGCCACCGCGTTCGCCATCTGAGTTCCGCACAAGCGGGGCCCTCTCGAAAGAGAGGGCTTTTTCCCCGCCCCTGACCAGGGCCTGGGACAAAGCCCTTTCGCTTTACGCCGCTCTTGCGGCACCGACCGGCCGGCTGCCGAACACACCCCTTGAGCCTTGTGGGCCCTTCAACCCCACAAGGGGCAAGGACCGCCAGGCTCTTTTCCATGGAGAAGAGTCATGAGCAATGCAGAAGCACTCACCAACGTGGTGGTCATCGTCCCCGTCGTCCGGATCTGGTCCGGTCAGGTCACGATTCGCCGCGACCAGGACTTGGATACAGCCTCCGGGCTGCCACCCAAGGCCATCGCCACGGACGGAGGCAAGCGAGTCATCGACCCGAAGGCCCTCTCCGACATGGAGACCCAGCGGCGCGGTGTGAACCGCTACCTCGCCGAAGTGGGTGTCAGGAGCCCGATGGGCTATCTGATCGCACCAGAGAACGAGCAGGCGGCGTATGCCGAGTTGAACCGCCGACAGGTCAAGTTCAATGACGCGCGCAATGCTCTGCTGATGAACTACAGCAAGCTGTGCACCGACTGGGAAACCAAGAACCCCGGGTTCGAGGAGTTCCTGCGTCGCAACCGTCCCACGCAACAGGAAGTGGAGACCGCCTGCAGTTTCGGCTTCGCGCCGTACAAGGTGGTTCCCGCTGAGAGCAATGTGGGGCAGGCGCAGTTCGCTGCCGTTGCGAAGGAAGCCACCAGTTCGCTGGTGGATGACATCGCCGCATCCGCTAAGACGATCCTCACGGATTCGTTCGACGGCAAGGAGCGCATCACCCAGCGCACGGTCAACAACGTGCGTGACCTGGTCAAGAAGCTGAAAGGCTTCTCGATGTTCGACCGGCG